>CAJCHR010000073.1 GCA_903970225.1 Actinobacteria bacterium 21-64-8
ATGGAAACGCTGGTTCGCGAGACCGCGCTCGACGTCGCGGCGCGCAAGATCGGGATCGATCCGATCGAGATCCGCCGCAAGAACCTCGTCTACCTCACCGACCAGCCGGCCACGAGCATCCTGGGCCTGCCGCTCGAGGATATCACGCCCGGCGAATGCCTCGAAAAGCTGCTCGCGGCGTTCGACGTCGCCGCGTTCCGGCGCGAGCAGGCCGAGGCGCGCAAACAGGGCCGCTACATCGGCCTCGGCATCGCGACGTACATCGAGCCCACCGGCAGCGCGGGCAGCATGGCGCCGATGACCGGCGAACTCGCGCAAGTGCGGATCGAGCCCACCGGGCAGGTCACCGCGACGATGAGCACGCACTCGCAGGGCCACGGCACCCAGACGACGATGGCGCAGGTCATCGCCGACCGGCTCGGCGTGCCCTACGAGATGGTCAACGTCCAGGAGGGCGACAGCAAGGGCGGCGGGTTCAGTCCGGGTGCGGCCGGCAGCCGGCAGGGCGTGATCGCCGGCGGCGCGGCGATCAAGGCATCGGAGCTGCTGCTCGAAAAGACCAAGGCCTTCGCGGCGCATATCCTCAACGCCAGCCCCGAGAGCATCCGCATCGCGGACGGCATCGTCCACGTCGAGGGCGCCGAGGAGATGAGCCGGCCTTTGGCGGAGATCGCGGGTATCGCTTACGGCGAGCCGCACCGCCTGCCCCCCGGCGCCGAGCCGGGGTTGGAGGCGCAGTTCCGCTATCAGCCGCCGCCGATGACCTACACCAGCGCCGCGAACCTGTGCACGGTCGAGGTCGATACCGAGACCGGGTTCGTCACCATCACGCGCTGGATCGGCGCGGAGGATTGCGGGACGGTGATCAACCCCGCGGTGGTCGAGGGCCAGATCGCGGGCGGCCTCGCGCAGGCGATCGGCACCGTACTGCTCGAGGACATGCATTTCGACGCACGCGGCAATCCGACGACGACGACCTACAAGGATTACCTGCTCCCCGCGATCAGCGACGTGCCGGTGTTCGAGTTCGTTCACGCCAACACGCCCTCGCAGACGGTCGGCGGCATGCGGGGTGTGGGTGAGGGCGGCGCGATCATCGGGCCTCCGACGCTGGTCAACGCGATCGCCGATGCGCTGAGCCCGTTCGGCGAGCTCAAGGTTTCGCTGCCGCTGACGCCGCCCAAGATCCTCGACCTGGTCGAGGGGCGCGACATCTCGGGCGGCGCAAAGCAAGATGCCGCGCCCGCTGCCGTAACCGAAACGGTCGCGCCGATCGGGCCGCATGGCGAAGGCCTGCCCGCCGTTTCGGAGGTGGTTCTGCCCGGCGGCGTGCCCGAGGCCGCCGCGCCGCAGTCGATCGACGGCGAATGGGCGATGGCGATCAAGGCGCCGATGGGCGGCCAGGAGATGAAGGCGGTGTTCCGCACCGACGGAGACCAGCTTTCGGGTGAACTGCTCAGCGATCAGGGAAATTCGCAATTCGCCGGCACGGTCGAGGGCAATCGGCTGAAGTGGGAGATGAAGGTCGAACAGCCGATGAAGATGACGTTGAAGTACGACATCGTGGTCGAGGGCGATACGCTGAGCGGCAAGATGAAGATGGGCCTGCTCGGCTCCGCCAAGGTGACGGGGACGCGGCTGTAACATCCGCCCCTTGGGGAGTGGGACCGCCGCGAAACCCCTCCCTGCGAGCGGGAGGATCACAAAGTGCGGGTCTCTCCTCATCGTCATGCTGAACGCGTTTCAGCATCCATCGCGCCCCAGGCGCCATGCCCGAGATCGGCCGCCGCGCGCACCGTTGGCATCGCGGCGCTCTCCCCGCGAAGACTGAGCGCGAGAAGGAATGGATGCTGAAACACGTTCAGCATGACGGATAAAAAATAAGGAGGAGCGCGTCGGTCGCGCCCCGCCCTCACCAGATCCGCGCTCGCTGTTCGGGCGGGATGTACATCGTGTCGCCGGGCTTCACCCCGAACGCCTCGTACCACAAGTCGATGTTGGGCAGCGGGCCCAGCACGCGGAAGCGGTCGGGCGCGTGCGGGTCGCTGGTCACGACCTGCCGGGTCAGCGCCTCGCGCCATTTCTCGCGGTGCGACTGGGCGTAGGACAGGAACAGGCGCTGGTCGCCGGTCAGCCCGCCGATCACCGGCGCCGGCTTGCCGCCCAGCGACTTGTGATAGGCATCGATCGCCACGAGCAGCCCGGCATAGTCGGCGATGTTCTCGCCCATCGTCAGCTCGGGCTTCACGAACAGGCCCGGCGCGGCCTCGAACTTGCCGTACTCGGCGCCGAACACCTTCGCCTGCGCATCGAAGCGCTTGCCGTCCTCGGGCGTCCACCAGTCGCGCACCGCGCCGGTCGCGTCGAACTTGCGGCCCTGGTCGTCGAAGCTGTGGCTGATCTCGTGGCCGATGGTGGTGCCGATCGCACCGTAGTTCACCGCGGCGTCGGCATCGGGATCGAAGTACGGCGGCTGCAGGTAGCCGGCCGGGAACACGATCTTGTTCTCGCCGCCGCCGTTGTAGGCGTTGACCGTCTGCGGGTTCATCGCCCACTTCTTCTTGTTCACCGCGCGGCCGAGATCCTCGAGATCGTAGGCCCAGTTGAACGCCTGCGCGCGCGACACGTCGCCGTAGAGATCATCGGGCCTGATCGTCAGCGCCGAGTAGTCGCGGAACTTGTCGGGATAGCCGATCATCACCTGGAGGCTGGCCAGCTTGGTCAGCGCGGCCTGCTTGGTCGCGGGCGCCATCCAGGTGTTGGTGCGGATGCGGCCGGCCATCGCGGTCTTGAGGTTGGCGACGAGCACTTCCATCGTCGCCTTCGAACTCGGCGGGAAGTAGCGCGCGACGTAGTCCTTGCCGATCAGCTCGCCGAGCGACCCGTCGACCAGCGTCACGCCCCGCTTCCAGCGCGGCAGCTGCTGGTCCACGCCCGAGATCGTCTTGACGAACGCGAAGCGGCTGTCGACCCAGGCTTTGGGCAGGTACGGCGCGGCATCGGTCGCGATGTGGAACTCCTCCCACAGCTTCAGCGTCGGCAGCGGGGTCTGCGCATAGATCGCGGCGATGTCGCGCAGCGCGGTCTTCTCCTGGACGATGATCCGCGACTGCGGCGCGATCTTGGCCCCGTCGAACAGCGCGATCCAGTCAAGCCCGGGCGCATACACGCCCAGTTCGGCCGCGCTCATCGGGTTGTTGATCTTGCCGATGTCGCGCCGGTCGGCCTTGGCCCAGCTCTTCTGCGCGATGGCGAGCTCGAAGGCATAGACCTTGGCGGCGTCGCCGGCCGCGTCCGGGTGACCCAGCATCGTGAACACGCGCGTGATGTACGCCTGGTAGGCATCGCGCTGCGGCTTGAACGCGTCGGTCAGGTAGTAGTCGCGATCGGGCAGGCCGATTCCGGCCTGGCCCAGCCACAGCACGTCGAGCGTGGGGTTGGCGGTATCGACGTCTACGCCCAGGTCCGCGATCGAGGTGCCGAAGCCGCCCATCGCCGCGCCCATGAACCGCGCGAAGGCGATCTTGTCGGGAACGGCATCGAGCTTCGCGATGTCGGCG
>CAJCHR010000074.1 GCA_903970225.1 Actinobacteria bacterium 21-64-8
CACTGGTGATGGTCGGGCCGGTCGCGGTTCTTCCCGCCGATCAGGGCGCCGGTTACGGCAAGGCGCTGATGACCGCGAGCATCGCCGCGCTCGATCCCAAGAATGATCTAGGGTGCGCGGCGTTGTCGCAGGTAATGATCGGCGATCCCGAGTACTACGGCCGCTTCTGGGGCTTCACCAACGAGTACACCAGCGGCTGGCGCTTGCCCGGTCCATTCGAGCAGCACCGCCTGCTTGCGCGCAGCGACAACCCGGCGGCGCTCCCGCCTGCCGGGATGCTCGGGCCTTGGCGCGGCTGAGACGATCTGGCAGGCAGCGCGCATGCCCTATGAGCCGCCGCCCGAACTTGCCGCACTATCGCTGGAGGACGTCGCCGCGCTGGTCGCGACGCGCAAGCTGCCCCCGATCGATCGCTGGGAGCCCGCGAACACCGGCGACAGTGAGATGCGCATCGCCGCGGACGGGCGCTGGTTCCACCAGGGCGGAGAGATCACGCGTCCGGCGATGGTTCGCGCCTTCGCCTCGATCCTGACTCGCGACGCCGACGGCCAGCACTGGCTCGTCACCCCTACGCAGAAGCTTTCCATCGAGGTCGATGACGCTGCGCTGATCGCGGTCGATCTCAAGCAGGACGGGGGCGACATCGCCTTCCGCCTCAATACCGACGAGTTCGTCGTCGCCGGCGCCGAGCATACGATCCGCGTGACCGGCGATCCCGAAACGCCCGCGATCTACCTCGCCGTTCGCCACGGCATCGAGGCCCGGCTCAACCGCAGCACCTACGCGCAGCTTGCCGAGATCGCGTTTCTGGGCGACGCCGCGAGCAATGATCTGGCCGTCACCAGCGGCGGCATGCGGTTCTCGCTGATCCCGGCATGAGCGATATCTTTGCGCACGTAAGCCGCCTCTATCGCCACGGGCAGGCAGGCGAAGCGCCCGAGCTGTTCGAGGACCAGCGGCTTGCAGGCGTCACCACGTTCCGCCCGGCCGCAGTGCTGTTCGCGATCACCGACAAGCCGGAGCCGGGCGTACTGCTGCTTCACCGTCCCTCCAGCATGCGCGCGCATCCCGGCGAGATCGCCTTCCCCGGGGGCAAGATCGATGCAGGCGAAACGCCCGTCGAGGGCGCACTGCGCGAGGCGTGGGAAGAGCTCGGCATCCGCCCCGATGTCGTGCGCGTGATCGGCGAGGGTGATCTTTATCACACGCATTCGGGCTTCGCGATCACCCCGGTCATCGGCGTCATCCCCGCCGATATCGAGATCATTCCCAACCCGCTCGAGGTCGCGCGGTGGTTCGAAGTGCCGCTGAGCTTCCTGCTCGATCCGGCCAACCATCACGAGCAGTGGGTGGAATGGGAAGGATCCCGGCGGCGCTATTACGAGATCAACTGGGACAACGAACGGACCTGGGGGATCACCGCCGCGCTGATCGTCAACCTCTCGCGCCGGCTTCGCTGGGGTGGTTGAGCTACCGGACTGCGACTGGGCGCGGCGGGCCGACCTGGCCGCGCTGGTCGCGGCGCTCGGCCAGGGCAACGCCCGCTACGTCGGCGGTGCGGTGCGTGACACGCTGCTCGGTCTGGCGGTCGCCGATATCGACGTCGCGACGCCGCTGCTGCCCGAACAGGTGATCGCCCGCCTCGATGCCGCAGGCATCCGCAACGTCCCCACCGGCATCGATCACGGCACCGTCACCGCGGTGCTCGAAGCCGGCCCGGTCGAGATCACCACGCTGCGCCGCGACGTCAGCACCGACGGCCGACACGCCACCGTCACGTTCTCTGACGACTGGGAGGACGACGCCGCGCGGCGCGATTTCACCATCAACGCCCTTTATGCCGACCCCCTGACTCACGAGATTTCCGATTGGTTCGGCGGCCTCGCAGACCTTTCCGCGCGCCGCGTCCGCTTCATCGGCGACGCCCGTCAGCGCATCCGCGAGGATCATTTGCGGATCCTGCGCTATTTCCGTTTCCAGGCCCGCTTCGGCGCGCTGCCTGCCGACGGCGCCTCCGAACAGGCCTGTGCCGAGCTGGCCCCCATGCTCAAGGGCCTGTCCCGCGAGCGGATCGGCATGGAGACGATGAAGCTCCTCGCCCTCCCCGACCCCGTGCCGACCGTGGTGCGAATGGCACAGCTCGGCGTGCTCGGCGTGATCCTGCCCGAAGCGGACCCCGCCCCGCTCGCCGCACTGGTGGAGGAGGAGCGGCGGCAAAACGTCGCCCCCGAAGCGATCCGCCGCCTCGCCGCAGTGCTCCCGCCCGAGCCTGCGGTCGCCGAACAGGTCGCTGCCCGCTTTCGCTTGTCGGGTGCGCAGAAGAAACGCCTGATGAGCGCTTCGCGGCGCCAAGTCCTCCCCGGAACGGGGACGGAGCAAGCCCGCGCACTCGCTTATCGCCTTGACCGCGAAGGCGCGATCGACCGGCTCCTGCTCACCGGCGAAAGCATCGCCCCCCTCGCCGGCTGGACCATCCCCACCTTCCCGCTCAAGGGCGGCGAGATCGTCGGGCGCGGGGTGACCGCCGGCCCCGAAGTCGCGCGGATCCTTCACCGCATCGAAGGCCGCTGGATCGCGGAGAGCTTCCCCGATCGCGACCGTGTCCTCGCCTTGCTCGGTGAGGAATTGGCCCGGTGATCCGGGTCAGCATTCCGCAAGTATCACATCGCTAAGCCGTCCCCGTGGATCTAACCGGCACGCTCCAGTTCCTTGCGCACCAACCGCTGCTTGCGCTCGCGGTGGCGGCGATATTCGTCTCGACGGTCGGCGGCATGCTGCGCGGGCCGCTGCCCCTTATCGGCAGTTTGCTGCGCGGGCTCGGCAATCTCGGTCTCGTCGCTGCGTTGCTGCTGACGATCGTCCAAGTCGCACGCTTCACCAGCAGTCACGATCTTGCCCTGCCCCAGTTCGGCATGCCCGAGCAGACCGTAGAGGGCGGCGTGACGCGTATTCCGATCGGCCGCGACGGGCATTTCTGGCTGCGCGCGCACGTCAACGGCACACCCGAACGCTTCCTGATCGACACCGGCGCGACCGTCACCGCGCTCTCGCCTGACGCCGCCGAGGCCGCCGGTCTCAAGGTGCAGCCGCTGCGCCAATCGGTGGTACTCAAGACCGCCAACGGCACGGTCGAAGCGCGGATCGGCACGATCGACGAGCTCAAGTTCGGCAACATCGTCGCACGCGATCTCGATACCGTGATCACGCCGGGTCTGGGCCAGACCAATGTCATCGGCATGAACCTGCTCACCCGCCTCGCCAGTTGGCGGGTCGAGAACAACGTCTTGATCCTGGTCCCGCATCACCCGCAAGTGTCGCAGACCCCGTCCACTTAGGCGGGCGACTGCGACAACACCGCAATCCGGCGCGATCTTCCAGACTCCGCGCGGATCGCGGGGACTGTGCATTCAGACAGTTTACAAGTGCATTGCCCGCGCGCATTATTCTCGTGACGGGCTTTCCGCCTGGCGCCGATCAAGGCGCAGGCGGACGGCCATCGATCACCTGCAAGAATGCAGGGTCAAAAAACAAAGCGTCTGGGAGGATGCCATGACCAACAAAACCAGGACCTGGAGTCTGCTGCTCGGTGCCGCCGTATCGGCTCTGACAATGACGGCACCGGCGCGCGCGCAAGACAAGCCCGCACAGGCCGACAACGGCAACGGCAACGGCAACGACATCATCGTCACCGCACGGCGCAGTGAAGAACGGCTTCAGGACGTGCCGATCTCGATCACCGTGGTGACTCAGGATGCGCTGGCCAAGCGCAACATCTCGAACCCTACCGAGCTTGCGGCCTATATCCCCTCGCTTTCGTCGAATGCGAACTTCGGCCCCGAAAAAGCCAGCTTCGCGATCCGCGGCTTCACCCAGGAAGGCAAGACCTCACCCTCGGTCGGCGTCTACTTCGCCGACGTGATCGCACCGCGCGCCAACGGCGGCACCACCTCGGGCAACGGCGCGGGTCCGGGCAGCCTGTTCGATCTGGAAAACGTCCAGGTGCTCAAGGGCCCGCAAGGCACATTGTTCGGCCGCAACACCACCGGCGGCGCGATCCTGCTGGTTCCGGTCAAGCCCAAGGACAAATTCGAAGGCTCGATCGAAGGATCGGCCGGCGATTACAACATGCACCGGCTGCAAGGCGTCCTGAACCTTCCGCTCAGCGATACGTTCCGCATTCGTGCCGGCGTCGACTGGAATCAGCGCGATGGCTACTTGCACAACATCTCGGGGATCGGGCCCAAGGACTTCGGCAACGTCAACTACGTCGCGGCCCGGCTCAGCATCGTCGGTAACCTGACGCCAACTCTCGAGAACTATACGATCTTCACGTACAGCAATTCGCGCAACAACGGCGTGGTGCCGAACCTTTCGGTTTGCAATTCGGGCACGATCCCCGGCGTGCCGGGGCCGACTGGGCTCGCCTATGTCCTCGCCCCTTACGCTTGCGCGCAGATTGCGCGACAACAAGCCGCCGGGGCCAACGCTTACACCATTCAGAGCACCATCCAGAATCCGTACCAGCGTGTCCAGCAGGGGCAGGTCATCAACACGACCACCTGGCAGGCGAGCGACACGCTGACGGTCAAGAACATCGTCTCCTACGCTGAGTACCGCGAGCAATCGAACCTCAGCTTGTGGGGAACGAATTTCCAGACTCCGGTCGCGCCGGGGGTCAACATCACGCTTCCCGTGATCGACCTCGGGCCCGGACCGTCCGGTAACAACGTCGCGCAATCGACCTTCACTGAGGAGTTCCAGCTTCACGGCCGCACCTCGGACGCCCGGCTCGATTGGCAGGCAGGCTTCTATCTCGAGCTGAGCAACCCGCTGGGTTACAGCTCGACCGAGTCCGCGATCTTCCTCTCGTGCCAGGACATCCGCAGCTATAACTGCACCAATCCTCTCGGTTTCGGCAGCATCTCCGAATACAGTCTGAAGGACAAATTCAACAACAAGGCGTTCTACGCGCAGGCGGACTACAAGCTGACCGACAAGCTGACACTGACCGCCGGCTTCCGCTATACGATGGACAAGATGACCGACGAGGGCATCAACATCAACATCGCGGTGCCTACTCCTGGATCGGCGATCTACACCTGTCAGAACATACTCTACTTCAACGCCAGCACCGATCCCGATCCGCTGAAAAATCCGGTGGCGGTCGTCGTCGACAACATCCTCTCCAAGACCTGCGACCTGACCTTCAAGGTCAAGTCGAACCGGCCAACGTGGCTGCTCAACGCCGACTACAAATTCACCGACGACATCATGGCTTACGCCAAATGGTCGCGCGGCTACCGACAAGGCGCGATCAATCCGAACAACTTCGGCTTTCCCACCTGGGGTCCGGAGAAAGTCGACACTTACGAGGTCGGCGCCAAGAGCAGCTGGCACGGATCGGTGCCGGGTTTCCTGAACTTCGCCGCCTTCTACAATGACTTCCGCAACCAGCAGCTGGCTGTCGATCCGACCATCGCGCTGGATTACGTCGGCAAAGTTCCGCCGCCGCAGCTTGTCCTGAACGCGGGCAAATCGCGTATCTGGGGCATAGAGGTTGACGGCGCGATCAAGCCGTTCACCGGTCTGCAGATCGACGGTTCTTACGCCTATCTCAACACCAAGCTGATCTCGTTCACGGTCCCGCCGCTCCCGGTTTACTTCGCCACGCTCGAAACCGAGGGCCAGATCGGCGGTCCGCTGGAGCTGGCGCCCAAGAACCGCTTCACGCTGACCGGCACCTACACGCTGCCGCTCGACCCGAACGCGGGCCGGCTATCGTTCGGCGCGACGTTCACCCACACGGACTCGCAGCGCGCGCGTTCGCCAACCACTTCGCCACTGCTCGGCACGCTGCCCGCCTCGAACCTGCTCAACGTCAACGTCGACTGGAACGGGGTGCTCAGTAGTCCCTTCGATGTCTCGTTCTTCATGACCAACGTGACGAACGAGAGCCACATCCTGTTCGACGACGGCGCCTGGGGTACGATCGGCGCTGAAGGCGGCCACCCCGAACTGCCGCGCATGTGGGGCTTCCGCGTGAAGTGGCACTTCGGCGGCTGACCGGACGGGGCGCTTTTCCGGACAGGGGGAAGCGCTCCAGCCGCCGGGCACCAATCGGTGCGACGAGCATTTCACCCACCATGCCATTTTCAATCGCTTTTGTCGGAGCTGGCCCGACCACGCTGTATACCTTGTGCGCCTTCCTGAACGAGACGCAGGAGCCGGCCGAAGTCACGATCTATGAAGCGCAACCGCGCGCCGGCCTGGGCACGCCGTATCGTCCCGGCTGGAACGATCCGGCGATGCTGTCCAACATCGCCAGCATCGAGATTCCCCCGATCGAGGAAACGCTGATCGCCTGGCTCGAGCGTCAGCCGCGTGCGCGGCTGGTGCGGCTGGGCATAGATCCCGAAGGAATCGACGAGAACACATTCTATCCCCGTCTCGCGCTGGGTGAATATTTCCTCGACCAGTTCCATGGCCTGATCGCGCGGGCGGCCGAGCGCGGGGTCAGCGTCGAGGTCGCGGTCAATTGCCGCGTCACCGACATCACGCCCGAAGCCGACGCGCTGCGCCTGTTCGTCACCCCGATCGGCGCCGAGCCGTTCGAGCAGACCTTCGACCGCGTGGTGCTCGCCACCGGCCATCACTGGCCCGAGGAGCCCGAGGTCCGCCCCGGTTTCTTCCTGAGCCCCTGGCCCGCGAGCGCGCTCCAGCGCATCTCCGCGACGACGGTCGGCATCCGCGGCAGCTCGCTGACCGCGATCGACGCCGCGGTCGCGGTGGCCGTCGCCAACGGCACCTTCATCGAGACCGAAGGCGCGGCGGTCGATTACCGGATCCATCCCGGCGCTGAAAGCCTGCGGATGACGATGATGTCGCGCAAAGGCCTGCTGCCCGAGGCCGATTTCTACCATCCCGTGCCCTACGATCCGCTGACGATCTGCACGCCCGAGGCGGTGGCCGAGCTGATCGAGACGGCGGGCGATGCGCTGCTCGACCGCTCCTACGCGCTGTTCAAGGCCGAACTGACGCAGGACGATCCCGAATACGCCGCGCATCTCGGCCTAGCCGAACTGACGCTCGACGATTTCGCCGATCGTTACTTCGCCGACCGGATCGGCGCCGACCCGTTCGAATGGGCCGAAGCCAACCTGGCCGAGGCGCGCGCGAACTATGCGCATGAGATCACCATCGGCTGGCGCTATGCCATCGTGCGCATGCACGAGGTTCTCGCCGCGATCGTGCCGCACCTTGATGAAGACTCGCTCGCCCGGTTCGATCGCTTCTTCAAGCCGGTGTTCGTCGACGAATATGCGACCGTCCCGCACCTCTCGATCGAGCGGCTGCTGGCGCTTCACCGCAAGGGCCACCTAGACGTCGTCGCGTTGGGAACCAGACACCATGTCGACACGCATGGCATCGAACCCGGCGCCATGGTGACCATCGATGGCGATCGCCGTCACTTCCCGGTGTTCATCGACGCCACCGGCCAGCGCCCGCTCGCGATCGACGCGTTCCCGTTCCAGACCCTGCTCGATCAGGGCGTCGTCCGCGACGAGGCGCACGGCAGTCCGGACGGTCCCAAAGGTGTCGCAGTGGACGAGCAGTTCCATCCGGTGTCGGACCATCCCGCTGCCGAACGCCTGTTCTGCCTCAGCATCCCCTTCATCCTCAGCCGCCACCCGTTCATCCAGGGCATCGTCAATTCGCACGAGATCGGCGGCATCGTCGGCACCGAGCTGGCGCGCGCGGTCGAGGATGACGACGCGCTGTCCGACCGGGAGGCCGCGCAATGAAGCTCTTCGCGATCACCATCGGCGGCGAGCACCCGGGCGCGCACATCGAGGTCCACGACGTCCGCTTCGTCGTGGCCGAGACGATCGAGGCGACTCATGACCAGCTGCGCGAGCAGTGGTGGGGCACGCCCGGCACGCTGCACGTCGATTGCTGGGCCGAGATCGCACATGCCGACGGGTACGATGTGAGCTTGCGGCCCGAGCTTTCGCCCGCCCCCGAAACGCTCTACTTCGTCAACCTCGGCGGCTACGACCCGCAGGATTTCGCCGAGCAGCACAAGAACATGTTCGTAGTCGCGAACTCGCCCAGGGAGGCCAAGACCCGTGCGCTTCGGCTGGTCAGCGGCTGGACCGATGCGCACAAGGACGAGCTTTACGAGGCCGAACATGCCTTTGCGCTGGACACGAAGATCGGCGATCGCCTGCACATCCACCTGACCCCGAGCGCGCTGGTGCAAGCCCCGACATTTGTTTGCCAGTACATCCCGCTTCCCTGAGCCCGAAGCACCCGAAATCCGTTAATTTCACGAACATCGCCCACATGAGCCGCGCAGAGCGCCGGATTTCGCCGCTCCGTGCCGCGCGATCGAAAAATCGGCCGGCCTCGCCACGCCAGCGCAAAAGCGCCGCCCGAACCGGGCGGCGCTTCGTGTTGCCAGCGGAGGCGGAGTTTACTTCGCGCCGGTGCCGGGCTTGGTCGTCTTGGGCGCCTTGCCGTCTTCGACGCGGCCCTCGTTGCGCAGATCGCGGCCTTCCTGGGCCTTCTTCTTGGCCTCGGGCGACTTGCCGTGCTCGTTGAGCTCTTCCTTCGCGAAGCCAGCGGCTTCCTTGATCTTGCCTTCTACGCTCATGGCTTGTTCCTCTGTTACAAGGACTTGCGGTCCTGCGTAGAGAACCCCGAACAACCGCTCTCGTTCCCGCGCGCGACGGTCCGGGCTCGCGGCGCGTGCACGGCGCCTGGCCTTGCCGCCGGCCGTCTTACCACAGGACGCCGCTTGCGGGTTTGAGCGGCTCGGGCGCGGGATCGCCGATCGCCTGGAGCAGATCGATCTCGATCGTCCGGCACATCGCGGACAGCGGGACGTCGTGCACTGTGTTGGCGAACGGATCGACCAGATCGTCGCCGATGCGCAGCACCGCCAGGAACATCATGCCCGCGATGGTCGAGCCGATCGGCGTTGCGATCCCGAGCGTATCGACCAGGCCGACCGGCAGCAGCAGGCAGAACAATCGCGTGAACAGATCCGGGAAGAAGCGGTACTGGTTGGGCAGCGGCGTGTTCTTGATGCGCTCCATGCCGCCCTGGGCGTTGGCGATGTCGACCAGGATCCGCTCGAACGCCGCTTGCTGGATCGTGTCGATCCACCCGCGCCGCCGTGCGTCGTCGATCCGCCGGCCGGTGCCGTCGAGGATGCCATTGGCGACGTTCACGCGCGTCAGAGCGGGCGCGGCCTCTTCGGCAGACAGGAAGCGCAGCACCTCGGCATCGACCGGCTGGCGGCGCAGCTGACAGCGCAGCGCGTTCACGTAGGCCATGTGGCGAAGCACCAGCGTGCGCTTGAGGTCGCGCGCCTCGGGATCGGGCAACTGGTTGCGCGTGATCCGCGCCAGGCTGCGCGACGCGTTGATCATCGCCCCCCACAGCACCCGCCCCTCCCACCAGCGCTGATACGCGGAGTTGTCGCGAAACCCCAGGAACAGCGCGAGCGCGGTGCCGAACACCGGCAGCGGCAGCGAGGGGGCATGGAACGGCAGTTTGTAATACGCGACTGTGACGATCACGTCCCAGATGAACAGCACAGCCAGCGGGCGCCAACTCTCGGTGACGATCTGACGCAGACGCGGAGCGGATTCGATGATCATGCCGCGCCCGAAACACGAGCCGGGCGCCCGCGACAAGGATCAAATGTCGGGGCGAGCGAAGTTCAACGCAATTGACCTCAGCCCCATCGTGAGCCAGATTCGCGCCATGGATAGCGCGACGGCCATCGACCGGTTGAACGGCCACAAAGCGAGCCTCCAGACGCTCGGGCTCAGCCACGTGTCGCTGTTCGGCTCGACCGCGCGCGGCGAGGCGACCGCGTCTTCGGATGTCGATCTCGCGGTCACGCTCGATGAGGCGGCGGGAATCGACCTGTTCCGCTTCGCCGCGATTTCCCAGCAGGTTGCGCGGATGCTCGGCGCCAAGGTTGATCTGGTCGTCGAGCCCGCGCGCAATCCGCGCATGCAGGCGCAGATCGATCGCGATCGCCGGGGTATCACCTGACAGCGAGGCGCTGCGCGCTTCAGGATATCGTCGAGAACGTCGACCGGATCGCCAGCTACGTCACGGACATGGACTTCGCGGCGTTCGTTGTCTGGGCGGACCACATCGGAATCAGGAATCTCTATTCGATCCGCCCGATTGTTATCGACGGCATCAGCTTCTCGCCCCATACTCCGTGCCGTATTAACTCGAAATGTGTGGGTACTAACGCGCATCCGCTTGGCATCTCAATTCTGACGGGCGATGAAGTTTCGCCTGTTTGAATTTTAAGAGGGATGGGATGAGCACAACTTATCATGTGGTTCATTATCGACGGTTTGAAGCCAATGCTGCCGAACTCAAAGGCAGTACGCTTGAGACCCTTTGCCGAGACGCCCTCAACACGCAGAGCAAATCGACGAAGCTGTGGTCTCGTCCTGAAGATAGAGTGTTCGATGTAAAAGATGGTGAAGGGCGAAAAATATTTCTAAATAAAGTTGCTGATCTATCCACTGCTATCTTTGGAGAAATGTGTCTTGCACAAGCCAAAGATCTTCAAGCACTCCTCTCAATGAAGCCGTCGGAGATCAAGTTATCTGATTTGACTACCGCCACCGTATATGATTTGGGAGAACGAGAGGCGCCAGAGGGTTCTCAGTTCATTCGAGGCTTAGCTTATTGGATGGCCATCGGAAACCACCTCTTCTTCGTAAAGACCCATTCCATGACGCCTGAACTAGCTCGTCTTTATTTGGACTGGCTCTTTAAAGACAGAGCGGGCATTGTTAGCTCTGCGTTGGAAATAGCACTCAATGCTCAGCTAGATCGGACAATGACTGCGGCGGATATCGGTGACATTCGAAGCCTTCGCGTTACAGGCAAATCCGCTCCACAGGTTATCTCCGTTGGACCGGCGGAAGAGCAAAAAGAAGTAAGCACCTCTCGTCGAGTTGCTGATAAGTTTGTGCAGATGCAGCAAGCCGTGGCTGTGGTGGCAGCGCTTTTCGGTCCAGAGCGAGCGAAGTCGCTTGTGGAGAGCTTGGGACCCAAGGAGTATCTCGCGGTGGACGCGTCCGTTAAGGTTCGTGGAAGCCGCACAGAAAACTCTCGCAAAAGCTTTCAGGCTATCGCGAATGACCTAGCCGATGCTTCGGATGCGAAGGTGCAAATTGAGGGCAAGGACGGGCAGATCACCGATGGTGATGCCATCCTGCGCACCAAGATGCCATTCGATCTCCCGCATGAAGGCAGCAATCTGTTGGAGTTTTACAATGTCGCGGACCAGCTTCAAGAGGTGTATTCGCGGTTCGTAAAGGACGGTAAGATCGAGGCCTGATGGCCAGATGGTGCACAATCTTTGCTGTGTTTTTGAGCGCGGGCCTGTTCGGCTGGGCTGTCCCACTCCTGCGGATCTTTGGCGCAATGCAGCCAATGATAACGGCGCTGTCGATCATGGTGGCGGCTGTTTTCGTCCGCCTCAATCGCGGTATGCCGAGCTTGGAGTGGAAGAGCGTAGAGCCCAATGAGCGGCAGGTGTTAACGACGCAGATTGTCAGCTTGGCCAAAGAATACGCCTCCCTCATCGCGATCAATGCGACCGTCCTTCTGGGGCTTGTGGCTCTGACAGCGGTAGGTCGAGATGACGTCGCAGCTATTTGGCCTCAGTGGGTTCAGCGCCTTACCTCAGGCCTGATCGGTGCACTCGGAACGCTGTGCATAGCACGCATGGCTTACGTAATCTGGCGCGATATCGACGTTGTGTCGCTTCAGAAGCGCCTAATCGACGGTGTAGCAACCGATGAAATGATCGCGTTTGAGACGAAGTCTGCCGACGACAAGATTGCTTCCATCAAAGCGTCGGGACTAAGGCGCGTTGAAATCTCAGCTCCAAAAGCATGGGGCGAATAGCTCCTGGTGAAGCAAGACTCATAGTCGTGAGCCCTGCAAATTTCTTTGGTAGCCGTCATGGGCCTAGGCTTGAATCAAAACCGCCATCCTTCGGAAACCCGTTCGGAGGCAACCGTCCCGCAGCCCCGCGCGCGACGTTCCACAGGCGCATGTCCTCGGTGCGCGTGCGGCCGGTGTCGCCGCCCATCTTCCACGACAGGCCGTCGTCGAGCCGCAAGGTCACCGCATCGGACAGTTCGCCGTCGCCGATGCGGTAGCGTTGCAGGGTCACTCCCTGCCCGCGCGCCATGACCGGCAGCTCGCTAAGCGCGAAGACCACCAGCTTGCGGTTGGTGCCGATCACCGCGACGTGGTCGTGCTCGGGCGGGATCTCGCGGACCACCGACAGGCGCGCACTTACGGCGATACGGGCTCCAGTCGCTATGACTCGTCACCGCCCAACAGCGTCGCGAAGTC
>CAJCHR010000075.1 GCA_903970225.1 Actinobacteria bacterium 21-64-8
ATGATGGCGATCGCAACGAAATTCGAGACGGCCATGCCGAAGAATGTGTCCATGCGCATGCGGCTGAATTCCGCCTCGGCCTGCTGCGGCGCATCAACCAGCGCCTGTGCCTGAGGATCCTGGGCAACGTCCTCGACCTCCTGAGCGCTCTGCCAGAAGAAGAGATAGGGGCTGATCGTGGTCCCGAATATCGCGACGATCGTGGTAACCGCGGCCGGACCCTCGAGCTTCGGCACGATCAGGCCGATCCCGATGGATCGCCAGTCGAGATGGATCGTGAAGAGGACCGCAACGTAGGCGAGCAGGGTCAGCGTCAGCCACTTCAGCAGATGCGCGTAGCGCCGGTAGGGAATGAAAAGCTGCAACAGAAGCGACAGCAGCGCGAAGGCGATCGTGAACGCGTGCGCACCAAACCCGAGCGATAGCTCAGCCGCTTCGCCCATCGCGGCAAGGTCCGCGCCGATGTTGATCGTGTTGGCGACAAACAGCAGTGCTACCAGCGCCGTAACCAGTGGGCGCCAGAGAATATCGCCCATGTTCTTGGCGAGCCCGCATCCCGTCACGCGGCCGATATGAGCGCTGATCAGCTGAATCGCGCTCATCAGCGGATACGTCAGCACCATCGTCCACAACAGTCCGAAGCCGAATTGGGCGCCGGCCTGAGAGTAGGTCGCTATGCCGCTGGGGTCATCGTCGGCCGCGCCGGTGATGAGGCCTGGGCCGAGCTTTTCGAAGAGCGCGATCGACTGCAGACGACGGGCAACTTTCATTCAACGTGCCTTTCTGTGCAGATTGCGATCGGGTCGGATGGCTCACAGGCGCGGCCACGACGTGTGTACCCGGTCGCGCGTCCGATCCACTCTTCCAACCGAAAAAACCTGAACCTGCCCGCGCGATCAGACCAGACCGCGCCAAGCCGAAACCAAAGGCGGAATGACGACTGTCAACTCCCTGGTTCGCTCACCGCGCCGGAGGCGTCCGTCGGTGGCAACGCATTGATGAGCTGAAGCTGCTGAGGCGCGGTGCCGAGATCGATGCCGGCGGCGGGCAGGTCGGCAAGCAGACGGAACAGCAGCTCGCTCCTGGTCGGATACACGTCACGCTGTGACGCCACGAAGGCAAAGCTGTTGATGTTGACCCTTCCGTCCGCAATCGAATCGACGAAGACCTTGGGCGGCGGCTGATCCAGCACCGCCGGCGAGGCATCGAACATCGACAACAGCATCTCGCGCACTTTCGCGACATCGGCATCGATCCCGACCGAGAACTTCAACTGAACCCGGCCGATCGGATCGGCCAGCGTCATGTTGCGCACGGTCTTGGTGATCAGCTCCGAGTTGGGCACGATCAGCGTCGAACGATCGGCAATCTGGATTTCGGTGGCCCGCACGTTGATGCGCAGCACGTCGCCCTCCTGATCACCGACGCGGATGAGATCACCGATCTTCACCGGCCGCTCGAACAGCAGGATCAGCCCGGAGACGAAATTCTGCGTGATCGCCTGAAGACCGAACCCGATGCCGACGGACAAGGCCGACAACAGCAGCGCGATCCGCTCGACGCCTATGCCAAGCGAGGCCAGGGCCCACAGACATACGAGGATCGAGGCCAGGTAGCGGACGACCGTCGCGATCGAATTGCGCGCGCCAGCGTCGAGGTCCGTGACCGGCAGATAGCGGCTTGTCAGCCAGTGCTGGACGATCCTGGCCACGAACAACCCGGCGACCAGTACGGCGACCGCGCGCAGCACGGCGCTGGGGGAGATCGTCAGTTCGCCGATGGTTATGCCCTGGCCGATCTGCCCCAGTTGATCGAACAGGCTGCCGAGGTTCGAGCCGAACGGCCCCGAGGCGAGCGTCAGGCCGAGCAGGACAAGCGCCAGGCGCAACAGCGCCGAGAGGAACACGCCGGTCTGGTCGATCAGGCTCGGCCGCACCCCGAAGCCGCGGTGAAGGCCGAGGCCAAGCGGACTGCGCTGGGACACGAGAGTGGTCGACAGGTCATCGGCGAGAATCAGCGCGATCGTGAATGTCGCAACCATGACCGGCAGCCAGATCAGCAGCCGGGCAAGAAGCACGCCGAGGCCGACATACCCGACCAGCAACACGCCGGCGGCACCGATCGTGACGATCCACGCCACCAGCGAGCCGAGCGCGGTGCCTGTCTCGCCGGCGCTGTCGTCGGTCGCTTCGCCTCGTGCGATTGCCTGAAGCCGGACCCTGCCGATCCAGATGAGAAGGCTGATCGCAAACACGATGTGCGTTGCGGCGATGAAGGCGTCGTTGCCGAGCCAGGCAGCGGGGCCCAGCGCAGCGGCGCTTCGAAGGGAGTCGATCAGAACGCTTGCAAACACCAGTGCCGCCGCCGCGAAGCCCCACGGCCGAAGCGCACGGGCAGTGCGATCCGAAATCGACAGCAGTCGCCACTGCGGCTGGCGTCGCATCAGCAAGGCGCCGCTCACGCTCGCGACCAAACCGGCAATCGCAGACGCTCTGACCAGCGCATCGCACAGAGGTTCCCACGCAGGCGCAACCACGCCTGCTCCGCGCGCTCCTGCCACCAAACAGGCTGCTGCTATCCCGGGCAGCAGCGTTCCGCTTGCCACCAGCCAGGCCGCCTGACCCGATTTGCGCAATCGGTTCGCGGGCGCGTGATCGAACACCACGCGTCGCCCGAGCCGGCGAAGCCAAAGCCGAAGCGGAAACATGATAAGCAGCGCGGCGACGAGTCCCAGCATCAGCGACAGGAAATCTTCGATCGTCGCGTCGGAGATCGCGTCGCCCGCGACATCGCCAAGCAGGCTGAGCCGCTGCCCATCGCGAGGGAGCTCGGCGCCGATCGCCCGCCAGAAGGCCAGCGACAACGGCGACGGGGAGCGGGCGGACAGCCGCTCGACAAGGATGTCGGTCGGACTGCTCTGGGTCTCGGCAATCAACCGCGCGGTGTCGGCGGCGAGTTGCCGGCCGCGCTGCACGCCGTTGCCGAGCGGGATGCTCTGCTGCTCCAGCCGGCGCTTTTGCACGCGGACCTCCGCGGGGGCGCCGTGCGCGCTTGCGACGGGAGCGAGCTGCGCAAGTTTGGCCTGGGTGGCGGCGAGCTGCGCTTGCAGATCGGCGGTCCGCGACGCGGCAATTTTCCCGACCGCCAGCGCCCGCGCATGGAGCACGCGGCGCTGCGCAAGGTTCGTGTCCGCCGTCAGCGCGACTGCGATCGCCCTGTATTCCCGGGCGGCGGCGTCGATCGCCTGTGCGTCGCGATCCGCCGCCGACACCGTGCGCGCGGCCGCCGGGGAGCCAAGCGCCAGAATGCCGGCAAGGAACATGATGCAGGTGCGTCTCATAGACTTCCTTCGGCCGGCCGATCAGCGGGCTGTACGTTCTTTCGTCGCCGTCAGAACAGCGGTGCGACCATGGCCAGGAGATTGTCGACGAACTCCCGCACGATCGATCGCCGCATGATGGCTTCGGGTCTCACTTCGATCGAATCGCTCAGCCAGCGTTGCTGGTGAGCGCTCACGTCCCGGCAAAGCTCAGCCGAGCTGAACAACACGTTATTCTCGAAGTTCAGGTCGAGGCTGCGCCGATCCATGTTCGAAGAGCCGACCAATCCGACCACACCATCGGCAACGAGGGTCTTGGCGTGGAGCAATCCGCCACGAAATTCGAAGATCCTGACCCCTGCATCTGCCAGCTCGGGATAGTAGCCTCGGCTGATCGCGCCCACGGCGCGGCTGTCGTTGCGGCGAGGAAAGACGATGCTGATCGCAACCCCGCGCCGTCCTGCGCCGACGATCGCCGCGAGGAGTGTCGTATCGGGCGCAAAATAGGGCGTGGTGATGACGACGCTATGCTGGGCGGCGGCGAGCACGGATGCGAAGATCTCGGTCATGGCGCCTTTGGGCGAAAGCGGGCCGGTTCCGGTCGTGATCGCGTCGAAACCGCCATCGACGGGTGCCGGATCCGTTCGCTCGATCAGTTCGCGCAGGTCCTCGCCGGTCTCCACGCTCCAGTCCGACGCGAAAATCACTTCGGCCTGCCGGACGATCGGACCTTGATAGCGGATCATGATATCGACCCAGGGGGCGAACTTCCTCTTGATCAGGAAAGCAGGGTCGGCACAGTTCTGGCTGCCGCAGTAGGTGGTCTGCCCATCGATGACGACGATCTTGCGATGATTGCGCAGGTCCAGCCGACGACCCGCGAGTAAGGCCAGGCCGAAAGGCACCTTCAGCGAGGCGCAGAGGCTTGCCCCCGAATCCCTCATCGCGGTCCAGTGCCGGGAGCGAATGAAGGCGCGCGATCCGATCGCATCGGTCACGATCCGGCAACGCACACCGCGCCGCGCCGCAGCACAGACCGCATCGACAACTCTGAGGCCGTTGTGGTCGCTGAGCCAGATGTAGAACGAGACATGGACGGTCCGTTGCGCTCGATCGATGTCGTCGACGATCATGTCGATCGCCACGTCGCCGCCCGGCGCGACACGGGCGACGTTTCCCGAGACCGCCGGCCACCCGCTGATCCCCTCACAGGTCCTGAACGCGTTGCGAAACGCTCCATGGCCGGCCCCGACCGGGTCCGACCGGACAACCGCCGTCCCGCACTCCAGCAGGTCCTTGTAGATGCCATCCGCCTGCCGCCGGAACCGCCGGGACATCCAGGGCTCGCCGAACAGCAGGTAAAGAGCCGCACCGCCTCCGGGCAGGAAAACGATCAGCAAAACCCAGGCCGCTCTTGCGATGGGCTCCCGATCCTTGAGCAGGATCGCGCGAACGATCACTGCCAGGTCGACGACGAAGCCCACGGTCCAGAACGCAGTGTGCATGAACATGGGGCCTCGATTTGCAGCGTTGCTTTAACAATAGCAGGGCAGGTCGCCTCGATTAGTCGCATTTGCGGCGCAGCGGAAGCGCGTCGACGCAAACCTCCCTTTCCAGCTCCTTGGGCCAAGTCATGCGATCACGATCAAATTATAGACGACAAACCCCACGCGCTCGTCACGAGCGCTTCGCCTGATGAGACCGAACCGCTCCAATTCGGCCAGCCGATGGAAGGCCGCCCAGAATGCTTCGTTCGCGACCGCGTTAGGATGCCTCGGTTCGGTTTGCAGAGCAGCTCTCAAGTCGCTTCGCTCCCGGCAACAAATGGGGTAGATAACCGGCAAATTGCAGGAGCCGATGACGATGATCTCGATCAGCGCAAGGATGATGATCGCCCTGGTCGCGGGCGGCATGACGATCGCCACCACGGCGGTCGATGCGGCGGGGCCA
>CAJCHR010000076.1 GCA_903970225.1 Actinobacteria bacterium 21-64-8
AAGAACGAATATTCGGTCTCCGAGGAGCTAGGTTACCGGTACATCGGCCCCAACCTTTCGGCTTCGCTGACCGCCTTTCACTATCAATTCCGCAACCGCCAGTTGGCGACGGTGATCGACAATGGCGGCGCACTGATCAACTCCACGATCAACGCCGGCCGGCAGACCTCCTACGGCGTGGACGGTGAGATCGACTATCGTCCGGCCAAGGGCGTCAGCCTCTACGTCTCGGGCGAATATCTGCACGCGCGGATCGATGACGATCTGCCGGTCGGCGACGATTTCCTTCCGACCAGGGGCAAGCACGCCGTCTCGAGCCCCACGTTCCAGTTCGGCTTGGGCAGCACGTATGACGACGGCCGTCTGTTCGGCAGCACGGCGCTCAAATATGTCGGCCGCCAATATGCGACATTCACCAACGACGAGAGCATCAGGGGTTATGCCTCGCTCGACCTGTCGATCGGCGTGCACCTCGCCGGCCTGATCGATGCGCATCGCACCGATCTGCGCCTCAATGCGATCAACGTCACCAACCCGCATGTGCTGTCGGGCGTCGAGGCGATCAGCACCAATGCGCAGGACACGTTCGGCCGCGGCGGCACTCTGATTCCTGGGTCGGCACCTGCCTATTACATCGGGAGCGGTCGCGCCTTCATGGCAACGCTCTCTCGCGAGTTCTGAGCATGAGCGGCATCGCCCCTTCCCCGGATCATCTCGTGCATGGCATGGGTCTGGCACTGGAAGAGCCGGTCTGGCCCGCGATCGTCCCTGCCGAGGCCGAGGCGGTCGTCGCGCATTTCCCCGAGGCCGGCCGGCTGATCGGACTGCGCTGGCATTCGCCGCGCCCCTTTTCGGCGGCGACGCTCGTCCAGACCAGCCGGGGCAAGTTCTTCCTCAAGCGGCACCATCGCCTGCTGCGCTCGTGCCGGAGCCTGGCGCAGGAACATGCCTTTATCACGCATCTTCGCGCTACCGGGCTGCCCGTTCCGGAGATTATGGTTTCGGCGGATCGTGCCGGCGCCATCGCGCATGGCGACTGGACCTATGAGTTGCACCGCAAGGCGCCGGGCATCGACCTGTATCGTGATCGGCCGTCCTGGACGCCCTTCCTGGCGCACCCGCATGCCCACGCGGCGGGCGCCGCCCTGGCCCGGCTGCATCTGGCCGCAACCCGATTTGCGCAGCCGGCACGCACGGCGGAACCGCTCGTCGCGAGTTTCACGATCCTGCCAGCACCGGATCCGCTGTCGGCGGCCGAGGCCTATGTCGCCGCGCGGCCTGCGCTGGCCGGCTATCTTGCGGACAAGCCGTGGCGGCGAGAGCTGGGCCGTCTGCTCGGTGCGCTAGGCGATGACCGGCCGCGCCGTCTGGCCGGCCAGCCCCCGCTCTGGACTCACAATGACTGGCACCCGTCCAATCTTCTCTGGGGCGACGACGGGGCAGTGTGCAGCATTATCGACTTCGGCCTGGCAACGCGCACCTGCGCGCTCCACGATATTGCCACCGCGATCGAGCGCACGGCGATCCAGTGGCTGATGCTGCAGGCCGGCTCAGCAGACAGGATCGCCGATCCGGCGGCCGCTCTCGCGATCCTCGCGGGTTATCGCACGATCCTGCCGCTCAGTGGTTCGGATATCGATAGCGTCGTCGCTCTGCTGCCGCTGGTCCATGTGGAGTTCGCGCTTTCGGAGGTCGATTATTTCGCGGGCATCCTCGCGGACGGGGACAGCGCGACACAAGCGTGGGAAGGCTATCTTATCGGCCACGCGGAGTGGTTTCTCGCGCCGGCAGGACAGGATTTCCTGAAGCAGCTCAGAAGCGCGGCCGCGACCTGATGTCGGTCTTGGAAATCATCGCCGTCATCACCAGCTTCGTGGCGATCTGGCTCACCGCAAAACGTCGGATGCTGTGCTGGCCGATCAACCTTCTGGCCTGCGCGCTCTATTTCAAGCTGTTCCTCGACGTGCGGCTCTATGCCGACATGGTGCTGCAGGCGCTGTTCGCCGCCGCCATCCTCTACGGCTGGGCTGCCTGGGCGCGGGGAAAGGTCGACGACGGCGAGATCGTCGTTCGACCGCTGCATCCCACGCAGACGGTGCTGGGTCTCTCCGCGGGTGCCGCAGGCGCGGTCATGATCGGCTGGTTCACGAGCCGTCACACCGACGCCGCGCTACCGTGGATGGATGCGACACTGAGCAGCTTCAGCCTGGTCGCCCAATACTGGACGGCGCGGCGGCACAGGGCCAGCTGGCTGCTGTGGATCGTGGTCGATATCGTCTACGTCGGCATGTTCGTGTTCAAGGGCCTTCTGCCGACGGCGGGTTTATACGCAGCCATGATCGTGCTTGCGGCACTTGGCTATTCCCGGTGGCGCAGCAAGGGAGCCGAGCCGAAACACAAGGCAACCCCGCTACCCGCGGAGGGGTAACGGGCTATTCTGGTCAGGGATGCGGGTTTCGAACCCGCTAACCTCCGGAATACCGCTCCGCCGCTCCACCGATCGAGCTGATCGTGAGTCGTCCCATGGCGGCCGACGGCGGCGGTTACGTCCGCCGATGTTCTGGCTTGAACGCCGCCTCGGCCAGCAGATAGGCACCGACGAGGCCGGGCGGTTCCGCGCAGCCGGGGCTCGTCAGCCGCTTCTCCAGCGCGTCGTTCGTCCAGAGCGCGGCATAGCCGGCAAGGCGCAGTGCGGCCTCGGCGCGGATCATCGGGAGGAGACGGCTCTGCTCCATCACGCCGCCGCCCAGCACGATATGCTCGGGCGAGACGGTGAGGATCAATGTCGCACAGAGCTGGCCGAGATAGTCGGCCTCTATCGTCCACGCTGGATGGTCGTACGGTAAGTCCGCGAGCGTACCGCCCCACGCCGCATTTATCGCCGGTCCGCTGGCGAGACCCTCGAGGCAATCATGGTGGAAAGGACAGATGCCCGCAAAGTCCGCGTGGCCCGGGTGGCGCCGCAGCAGCAGATGGCCGGCCTCCGGATGGCCGAAGCCATGAACGGTCTGCGCGTTCACCAACAGTCCGACGCCGATCCCGGTACCGACGGTGATATAGGCGACCGACTTGCAGCCTTGCGCTGCGCCCAGCCTCGCTTCGGCAAGCGCCGCTGCGTTGACATCGGTATCGATCGCCACCGGAATGCCGAGCGCCTCTCGCAATGCGGCGGGCAGATCGGCGCCTTGCCAGCCGGGTTTGGGCGTGGTGGTGATCCGGCCATAAGTCGGCGAGGCGCGATCGAGATCGATCGGACCGAAGCTGGCGATGCCGATGGCTGACAGCGCCCCATGCCTTTCGCGGGCCGTCGCAAAGAAGGCGATGATATCGCGCACTGTGGCCTCGACATCGCGGGTCTCGATCCGCGCGGTTTGGCGCGATCCGCCGCCGGAATTCCCGACGCCGCAAACGATCTTGGTGCCGCCGGCTTCGATTGCGGCGAAGAGAGGAGCGGGAGACATGGCCGGTTCAATCCAATGCGCTTGCCGGGACGATGAGCCGGCCTCTCTTAGAACTTCTATCCAGAATGCCGCACATCGTTATGAAGCATTGACCCTGTTCGTCGGAGAACCGGCGAAGATATCCGCATCGAACGGGCTGCTTGCGGCCTTTCTTAGCTGAAGGGATTTACGCCCGGCAGCCAGGTTCGCTCACTTGGCCGGATCGGCCGCGGTGCGCCCCGTGAGCAACGGATAAGGATCAATCGGGGTCGTGTCTTCCCACCAGTGCTGCTCGGGCTTGGTCCGCCAGACCGCGAAATGGAGGTGGGGAGCACCCGGATCGGCGTCACCGGTATGGCCGACCACGCCGATCGGCTTCCCGGGGCTGAGCTGTGCTCCTTCGATCAAACCCGGCGCATAGCCGGCAAGGTGCGCATAGTAGTAAATCGTCGTGCCGTCGGGCGAGCGCTCGTAGATGGTGTTGCCGCCCAGTTGCGAGAAAAACAGCTTCTCGACGCGGCCCGGCGCCGCTGCAAGCACGGCCGAGCCTTCCGGTGCCATGATGTCCAGTGCCTCGTGCTTGCGCACGCCTGCCTCTCGCGGCTGGGTGAAGTTGTCCGAAAGCTGCTCGCGCCTCACCCCGGCGACTGGGATTGCAAGACCGCTCGCACCCGTCTCGGCCACCGGAGCCGGCCCAGAAGCCTGTGACGCCGCCATGGGAGCCGAGGCAGGCGCGGTTGCCAAATGCGAATGCCACAGCCACCCGCCGAGCACGATCCAGAACGCCGAGGTCACCCCTGCCGTCACCCCGACGGTCTTGAACCACAAGCGCCACGGGAACGGCACGCCTATGTCTCGAACAGCACTTGCGTGCCCGGCGAAACCATCTGGGCGAGCCGGGCCGCATCCCAGTTGGTCAGCCGGACGCAGCCGTGGCTCTCGGTGCGGCCGATCAATTGCGGATTGGGGGTGCCGTGGATGCCGTAGTGCGGCTTGTTGAGATCGATCCAGACAACTCCGACCGGTCCGTTGGGACCTGGCGGAAGCATTGCCTTGGTCTCATTTGGCTTGGCATCCCAGAACAGCGCCGGATTGAAGTGGAACTTGGGATTGCGCGAGACGCCGTTGACCTTCCACTGCCCGAGCGGCAGCGGATCGTGAACCGAGCCCATCGTCGCGGTGTACATGCCCACCAGGCGGCCGCCGTCATCGAACGCGCGCAGAGTTCCTTGCGATTTGCTGACCACGATCTTCACCACCTTGGGCTGCTGCGAGCCGACGCCTAGCATCAGCAGCGTTGCAGCCCAGTCGCCGTCCTTGACGGAGCCGGGTACAACCGGCTGCGAGCCGGTGTTTGGCACGCGAACCTGCTGTCCGGCCCGAAAGATCGATGGCGGTCCGGGCTGGACAGGGACGGCGCCATCGGAGGGCGAGGCTGACGGCGCACTTGTCGCCCCAGCGACGTCGCTGCGCGGTGCCGCGCGCGCAGAACCGGGGTTCAGCATCCTGAGCGTGTCGACGGTGGTGTGGAAGCGCGCCGCAAGCTTCTCGTCGAGCGAGACGTAACCGAGCGCGGGCATCTTCGCCTGCTCGTCCTCGCCCTTGGGCAGCGCATAGAACGGCCCGGCGGCGAAATCTGCCGGGATCGTGACCGTGCGCGTCGCAGGAATGGCCTTCCAGCCGTCGAGTGCAGCCTTGGTCGGCGCATCGAGAGTGCCGGACGGATCGAGATTGTTCGCTTCCTGGAATCCGGTGATCGCGTGCTGAGTCGAAATTCCCGGCTTGCCGTCGATCACACCCGGCGTGAAACCGAGCCGATCGAGCACCACCTGAAGCTGCATCATCGGCCCTCCGACGGGGTCCGGCGCAGCTGCGGGTTGCCCCGGGGCGGGGTCGCGGCCCGCCATGGAATCCAGCCCGGGCGCGGGGGCCGGCGCCGCGGGCAGCGAGGCAGCGGCGGTCGCGCTCGGCGAAGGCGCCGGGGTGGCTCCGGGATCCGTGTTGCAGCCAGACAGAACCAATCCGACCGAGAGAGCCGCCAAACGACGCATCATGTTCCTTCCTGGATACAGCACGCAAAGAGGCTGCTTGGAAACGAAACCCGCTGCCCCGAGATTTGCTCCGCTCCCATCGGCAGGGCGGCGCGGCTCCAGCGAACAGATGACGGTTCGAGCCGATGCGGGAGCCAGGGACCTAATCGGCTGCGGTGCGTTGATGTCTCATGAGCGATCCGATCACCGTAGATATACCCCACACGCTTGGCCGTGCCGCTGCTCGCGAAAGGATGGACAAGGGGATCGGCCAGATCGCCGCCTTCGTGCCCGGCGCATCTCTCCTCGAGCACCATTGGGAGGGGGACACGCTGTCATTCGTGCTTCAGGCGATGGGACAGCGCATCGCCGCGAAACTGGACGTGCTCGACACGACGGTTCACGCAGTCATCGACCTGCCGCCGTTCGCAGCGCTCTTCGCCAGCAAGGTGAAGTCACAGTTCCTGGAGTTTGGAACGAAACTGCTTCGCTGACTTCCCAGGATCACCGCTACCAGCGGCACGGACATGCTGCGCAAGGCTCGAGGCGCGCAGGCGCGACCATCGAGAGCCGACCAGGCCATCGTCCGCTAGCCGGGCGGCTGCGATCTCTCTTGGGCAGCGCGGATTACCGCAATTCAACGTGATTTCGCAGTTGCGGCCACCGGCAGGGGATAGCCGGTTCGCTCGTAGCGGCAATGAAGCTGCCGGTGGCGGTGCTATGATGGCCTCCTGAGAAGAGCGGCCGCGGAGCCGCATAGGGAGCAGGCCATGAGGATTTTTGTAGCGACGCTGCTGGCAGCGACCGCACTCGGCGGAACTACCGGCATCGCCAGTGCGCAGGATACCGCGCCTCAAAAAAGCGATGCCGCGGACACCAGCGGCGAGATCATCGTCACCGCGCGGCGCCGCGCCGAGAACATCGAGAAGGTGCCGATCGCGATCACCGCCATCAGCGGGCAGGATCTCCAGAAGCGCGCGATCTACAACGAGAACGACCTGCAGACGGCTGTGCCGGGCCTGGTGATCCGCCAGAACGGCGGCGGCAACTCGTTCAACTATGTGATCCGCGGGCAGAGCGTCGACACCTTCACCAACTCGCCGCCCAGCGTGCTGCCGTATATCGATGAGGTGCAGATCGTTTCGCACTCGTCGTCGACGTTCTACGACATGGGCGGCATCCAGGTGCTCAAGGGTCCGCAAGGCACGCTGTTCGGTCGCAATGCCACCGGCGGCGCGGTGCTGTACCAGACCGCGCCCGCCACCGACGAGCGCGGGGGCTATGTCAGCGGGCGCTTCGGCAGCTTCAATTCGTATCACGCAGAGGCTGCGGTCAACCTTCCGCTGAGCAGCATCGCCGCGCTGCGAGTCGCGGCCAGCGACACCGGGGGCGGCGCGTTCGTGAAGGACTACTTCACCGGTGAGAAATACGGCGACAACCAGCAGGCCTCGATCCGCGGCACGCTCAAGCTGACCCCGGGCGGCGGCATCACCAACACCACCGTGGTGCAGTACACCGACGAACACGGCACCAACACGCCTTACGAGCTGTGGTCGGTTAACGCCAATGACTGCGCGGCGTCTCCGACCACCGCCTATTGCCTGCTCAATCCGGCGACCAGCCCGGGGTTGCAGGCCTACCTCGCGGCGCATCCCGCGGTCTATCAGGGCGGCCTCAACGCAGCGGTCGCCTTGCAGCGCCAGCTTGGCCCATGGCAGAGCCTTGCGAGCTATCCGCCGTACCACAAGGCGCACCAGACCTTCGCGATCAACACCACCGAGCTCGAGCTCTCTAGCACGGTCAAGCTCAAGAACGTGTTCGGCTACAACCGCTCGAAGGCCGACGACGGCTTCGACTACGACGGTTCGCCCTATCACTTCTTCGAAACGCAGGGCGCGCCTACAGCCGACGGGGTCAAGGTCACCCCGACCAAGGGCTTCCTGACCGATACCCGCCAGGTCTCCGATGAGCTTCAGCTGCAGGGCAAGGGCCTCGACGGCCGGCTCGATTACGTGGTCGGCGGCTATTATCTCGACCAGCGCGACCGGGTGGCTTCGAACCTCACGTTTGGCCAGCCGGTGTTCCAGGCCGATTTCACTTACACCGCGCAGTGGAACACCCGCTCGATCGCCGCCTTCGCGCAGGCGACGTACAAGCTGACCGACAAGCTCAGCCTCACCGCCGGCGGCCGCTATACGCACGACAAGACGCGGATGGTGCAGCTGCCGGGCTCGCTGTGGCTGTCGTATCTTCCCGCGAACACGCCCGAGACGACCACGACGAGCAAGCCGAGCTGGACCGTCAGCCTCGACTACCAGCTCACGCACGAAGTGATGGTCTACGTCACCCAGCGCGGCAGCTTCCGCGCGGGCGGGTATAACTATTCGGTGTTCCCGGCGAACGTCACCGCGGCCAGCGGCGGCAACCTGTTCCTTCCCGAAACCACGCGCGACGTCGAAGGCGGCGTGAAGTATTCAGGCGACGGCCTGGGCGTGCCGCTGACTCTCAACGCCGACGTCTATGCGCAGTGGACGCGCAACATCCAGCGATCGGCGTACATCCTCACCGCATCGGGCGTTTCGCTGCTGACGGTCAACGTGCCGCGCGCGCGGATCACGGGCGCCGAGGGCGATCTGTCGATCCGGCCGTCCGAGTTCCTCCAGCTGGGCGGATCGGTGAACTACACCAACGCGAAGTACACCTCGAACGAGGTGAACATCCTTGGCAACACGATCGCCTATGGTCCGTTCGCCGACGTGCCGAAATGGAGCGGCACCGTGTTCGCCGAGGCGAGCACGCAGCTGGGCGGCGACACCGGAAAACTGGCGCTGCGCGGCGACTGGTACCTGCAGTCGAAGATGCATTTCTCGAACGTCGGCGCCACCGCCAATCCCAACACCACGCTGCCCGCCTACAATCTGCTCAACGCGCGGCTGACCTGGTCACAGATCATGGGGTCGCGGCTTCAGTTGTCAGTGTTCGCGCGCAATCTGCTGAACAGGAAATATTATCTGGGCGGAAACCCGGCCTCGAACGGCGGAAACACCAATGTCGTGAATCCGGGGACGCCGCGGATCGTTGGCGGAGAGCTTCGCTTCGATTTCTGAGCGCCGGATGCGTTTGGGCGGCTCAGGGTCATCTTGGGCGCCGGATCGATGAGCTGGAGAGGGAGACGATTACGTATTTTCCCGCTGAACCTGCGTCGTAGCGGTTTGGTCGACCGACAGATGCGTGGAGACGATCCTCCAGCCATCGACGAAACGGATCCATGTCTGGCTGAGCCGTCCGTGTTCTCCGTCATCGTCGCGCGTGAATTCCGCGACCACCGTGCCGGTATGCCGCCCGTAAGTGGCGATGGTGACCTGGTCCACGCGCCTGCGCTTGATCGGGCCTTTGCGCCTGCGCCGTGCGGCCGCGATCGCGCCGGCGCCATACAGCGTCTCGCCGGTGTTGAAGCCGACGGTGAACGGCGAATCGTGGAACATCTCGTCGAGCACCGCGACGTCTTCTTCGCGCAGCGCAGCCTCGTAAGCGCGGAACGCTGCGGTGACTTCGGACAGTGTTTCGGGATCGTTCAGGATCATTGCATCGCTCCAGGCCTGAAGTCGGACTGCGTGACAGGTTGAACAGTGCAGGCCGTCAATGACCGGCGTGCTGCACGATATGCGTCGATGGCGGCATCGCCACCAACCCTGGCTGCTGCTTGAGATAGTCTACAAACGTGCGCACTTTCGCCGCAACAAGCTGGCGGTGCGGGAACAGCGCGACGAGCGCGACGGGCTCCGGTTTGTACTCCGGCAGCACCTCGACGAGCGCGCCCGAGCGCAAGTGATCGGCCACCTCCCACCATGGCTTCATCGCGATGCCGAAGCCTCGCAGCGCCCACTCGGTCAACACTTCCCCGTCGTCCGCGTCGAGCCCGCCCGTGACATTGACCGTGATCGGACCGTTCGGGCCGCCCAGTGTCCAGCGTGACTGCGTGCTGCCGGGAAAGCGCAGCAGCAGGCAGTTGTGCTGCATCAGATCGTCCGGCGCCGCGATGTCGCCGGCATCGGCAAGGAACGACGGCGACGCGCACAGCACGCGCGGACAGTCCGCCAGCTTGCGCGTGATGAAGCTGCTGTCGGTCGGATTGGCCATCCGAACCGCCACGTCGATCGCCTCGCCGAGCAGGTCGAGCAGGTGGTCCGAAAGCCGCAACCTGATCTGCACGCGCGGATATTGCCGGGTGAACTGCGCGACCAGCGGCGCGAGGATCTTGCGGCCCAGATACGTCGGTGCTGTGACCCGCAAGGCGCCCGTGGGCGCGCCGCCGACCGAGACGATGCTGCTCTCGGCCCGCTCGATCGCGTTCAGCACTTCGAGCGCGTGCTCGTAGAACACATAGCCCTCCTCGGTGGGCTGCAGATTGCGCGTGGTGCGGTTGAGCAGACGGGCACCGAGCCGGTTCTCGAGCTGCAGGATGCGATGGCTGGCGGCGGCCGGAGACACGTGCAGGCTCCGCGCCGCGGCGGAGATATTGCGCAGTTCGACCACGCGAACGAACACCTGCAACTCGTTCATCACCATCAGACGCCCCCCGCCACATCGAGCAGCCTCGTCCGACACCCTTCCCAAGGATGGCGGGATGATGACGTACGAGCGGCAGGGACGCAAGCTGCCCGCAATTATGCTCAAGGGTCTGATAAAACGTCATAGTTTTGTCTTCTGGCCATTTCATGGTGCGATCGTCATTTTCAAACCAGACCGTCAACTGCGCAGGCGTCCGCCAAGGCCTTGCGGTCGGCGAGCGCGGGCAGGAAGGCAGGATCGAACAGCTCCTGCGCGGACGGGGCGTTTGGCAGCGGCACGGTTTGCGCCATCAGCAGCGCCCCCGCCGCGAGCCGGCCGGCATCGATCGCGCCGAAGCCCAGTCCGGCGATCTCGGGATGGCTCATCTCCTCGGCGATCGTGCCGTTCCACCGAGCGATCTCGATATCGCGGTCGAGCGCGGTGTTGCGCTTGAGCACCGCGTCGATCGCGGCGGCGGGGTTCTCGACAGCCTCGATCAGGCTGCGGGTGATCGCGCGCAGGAAGGCGCGGAGCGCTTCGGGCCTGGTCGCGATCGCATCGCGCGAGGCGATGATCATGCTGCCGTAAAGCTCGTCAACCACATCGGGGAAAGTCAGGAACCGCAACTGCCGGGCGAGCGCCGGATCGCGCTCGCGCAGCACCGCACGCATGCTGCTGACATAGCCGAACACGCCGTCGGTGCCGCCGTCCAGCATGGTCACCAGCATTTGCGCCATGGTGTCGTCCGAAACTTCGACGGCGACTTTGCCGGGATCGATCGCGGCCTTGGCAGCGTATGCCGGGAATGTGCGCAGCGCGACGTCCGAGGCATGACCGAGGATGCGCCGGCCTTCGAGGTCCGCCGGGGTCTGGACCGGACTCCCCTCGGGCACCGCAATCGCGGAAGGCCCGCGGTGATGCACCGCGAAGATCCCGACCGGCGCTTCCCCCGGCGTGGCGGCGGCGAGGCGGATCAGCGAGCCCATGTCACCGAAAGTCACGTCGTGCCCGCCCTCGACCAGCAGGATCGGCGCGCGAAAGCCGCCATTGCCGACCGCGACTTCGACCGCGAGCCCTTCGGCCTCGAAATACCCGCGCTCTTCGGCCAGCGCGAACCAGGCGTTGGCACCCGAGTGATAAGAGTTTAGCAGCAGCTTGAGCGGGGTCATCGGGGTCTCCGTTAATTGCGAGGATCGAGGATCTGCGTCAGGCGGTTGCCGAGCAGGTTGATCGAAATGACGGTCAGGAAGATCGCCGCGCCGGGGAAGATCATCAGGCCCGGCGCATAGCGCATGGTGGCCTGTCCATCGGCCAGCATCGCGCCCCACTCGGCGGTCGGCGGCTGCGCGCCGAGACCGAGGAAGCTCAGAGTCGATGTCGCCAGGATCGCATCGCCGAGGTTGAGCGTGGCGATCACGATCAGCGTCGGCGCGACGTTGGGCAAAAGGTGCCGAAACACGATCCGCACCGGGTGCGTGCCCATCGCGCGGGCCGCGTCGACGAACAGCGCCGAGCGCAGGGTCACGGTCGCGCTGCGGATGATGCGGCCATAATGCGGCGTCTGCGCCAGCGCGACGGCGATCGCGACATTGACGAGGCCCACACCGAGCAGCGAGACGATCATGATCGCGATCACCAGCGCGGGCAGGCCGAGCATGATGTCGAGCACGCGTGAACCCCAGGCATCGACCTGCCCGCCCGCGTAGCCGAGCACCAGCCCGATCACACTGCCGGCGGTCATCGACAGCACCAGCGTCAACAGGCCGATGGCGATCGAATAACGTCCTCCGGCGATGACCCGCGCGAACAAGTCTCGCCCGTAAAGATCGGTGCCGAACCAGTTGGCCCACGACGGCGAGGCCAGCGAAGGGCCGACTCCGATCGCGTTGGGATCCGGGCCGATCAGCGGCGAGAGCAGCGCGAGGCCGAAGATCAGCAGCAGGATCACGCCGCCTATGGTCGCGCCGGGCGCCGCCATGGCTTCGGCGAAGATCCCGCGCCGTGCCCCGGAGGCGGCGATATCGGCGGCGGCTTGGCCGCTCATCGGCCTTGCTCCGAACGCAGCCGCGGATCGATCATCCGGCAGATCAGATCGACGGCGATGTTGATCAGGATGTAAGCGCCGGTGGTGTAGACCACGATCGCCTGCACCACCGGCAGGTCCTTCGCGAGCACCGACTGCACCAGCAGCGTTCCCAGGCCCGGCCGGGCGAAGATGTTCTCGGTCACCATAGCCCCGCCGACCATCGTCGCCAGTTGCATGCCCAGCAGCGTGATCGCCGGAATCATCGCATTGGGCAGCGCATGGCGCAGCACGATGCGCGTCGGCGTCAGGCCCTTGGCGCGCGCGGTGCGGATGTAGTCCTCGCCCATCGTCTCGATCAGCGATGAGCGGATCAGCCGCGCGAACCCGCTGATCACGAACAGTCCGGCGGCGATCGAGGGCAGCACCAGCGCGCCCCAGCCGGTGCCGATGATCGGTGCCCATTTGAGCACGATGCCGAACAGCCAGATCAACAACATGCCGCTCCAGAAATTGGGCAGCGATGCAGCGGCGAGCACCAATGTCGAGCACGCGAAATCGGCGTATCCGCCCGGCCGCAGCCCGGCGAGGATGCCGAACAGCAGCCCGAACACCACGCCGACGATCAGCCCGCCGCCTGCCAGCTCCAGCGTCGGCGGGACGTTCGCCGCGAGCATCGAGGAGACCTTCTGACGGGTGCGGTAGGATGTGCCGAGATCGCCGGTCACCACGCGGCCAACGAAATGGACGAACCGCACCGGCGCGGGCTGGTCGAGCCCGAGTTCGCGCCGCATCGTATCGCGCATTTCCGCAGACGCAGGCGCGCCGCCGAGCATGATGTTGACCGGATCGCCGGGAATCAGCTGGAACAGCGCGAACACCAGCGCCCAGGTCACCAGCAGGGTGGGAACCGCGCGAAGCCCGGCCGCGGCGAGATAGCGGATCATCGCGCGGTCAATCCTTCCCGCCGTGCGCCGGCGAGGCGCAATTGCCAGTTGCCGCTCGCGAACCGAAGCCCCGTCAGCTCGCGCGGATGGACGATCGTCTGGACCTGTTCGTGGATCGGCAGGAACACGGCGGCCTCCATGATCATCCGCTGCGCCTCGGCATAAAGCGCCTTGCGATCGCCGGGGACGGTGCTGGCGGCGGCCCGCGCCAGCAGGCTGTCGAGCGCGGGATCGCGCAGGCGCGCCCAGTTGAAGCTGTAGTGCCCGGGCTGCGGGATGTTGCGCGTGAGGAACGCCAGCTCGAGCACGCTCGCGTCGTTGCGGTCCCAGCGCTGCGACAGCATGTCATAGCCGTTCGCGAACATCAGCTCGTCCTGCTTCTGGCGGGTGACCTGCTCGATCGTGACGTCGAAACCCAGCTTGCGCGCCTGCGCCTGGATCGCGACGCCGATCGTCGGATCGATGAACAGCGGCGTGTAGATCGCGAGCGGCTGGCCGTCCTTCTGGCGGATGCCGTTCGGGCCCATCCGCCAGCCTGCTTCGTCGAGCAGGCGCGCCGCGGCTCGCGGATCGAACGCGTAGTAGCTGCGCACGCCCGGCCAGTATTCGGGAAACGACGAGGCCAGCGGGCCCCATGCCGGCTTGGCCAGATCGAAGAACAGGTTGCGCGAGAGCCAGGGCCGGTCGATCGCCATCATGAACGCGCGGCGCACGCGGATGTCGTTGAACGGCCCGCGCGAGGTGTTGAGGCAGAAGCCCGACGGCAGCCCTTGCGCCACCGCGATCATCGCGGCGTAGCGCGGATCGGCGGCGAGGTTGTGCGTGTCGAGCAGCGGGGTCAGCGCGCAGATATCGATCTCGCCCGCATCGAGCGCTGCCACACGCGTGAAATCGTTGGGAATGAACCGGTGCACGATCCGCGCGGTCGCCGCTGGGCCGGCCGGCAGGAAGGCGGGGCCCCAGCGATAATGCGGGTTGCGCTCCAGCGCCACGGAGTCGCCCTTGGTCCAGCTGCGGAACACGAACGGGCCGGTGCCCACCGGCGCCTCGGCAAAGCCCGCGTTGCCGAGACGGCGCACGGCGGTTGGGCTGACTACCGAGGTCTTGCGATCGGCGAGGATGTAGAGAACGCGCGGAAACGGCTCGCGCCAGCGCAGCCGCACTGCGTGTGGCCCGAGAATGTCCGCGCCCGCATAAGGCCCGATCAGATCGATCGCGCCCATCGATCCGGTCTTCGGATCGACGATGCTGTCGAACGTGAACTTGACCGCCGCCGCGTCGAACGGGGTGCCATCGTGAAAACGCACGTCATCGCGCAGAGTGAGGATGACGGACCGGCAATCGTCCGACACCTGCCAGTCGCGCGCGAGACCGGGGTGCAGGCTGTCGTCCTGATCGGCGGCGATCAGCGTGTCGAACACCTGCAGGATCACCTGCTCTTCGTTGCGCGAAAGGCTGACTCGCGGGTCGTAGCCGGAATCGTTGCTCGCCGGGCTGCCGAACACGAGGGTGTCGTCGCTCCTTATGCCGCGCACGTACCGCGCACATCCCGCGGCGAGCAGCATGGCGCTCCCCGCAAGAAGCTGGCGGCGGCGCATCACGCGGCCAAGACAAGAGCGGGTCGGATCATGGCTTGTTCTATAGCTGCATCTGCGAAGGCACGCCTGCTCGGCGTTTGATGATGTCTTTCAACAATCGTGTGAAGGTCCGGCCGCATCTTGCGCCTCCGAGTGGTGCAGATAGACCAAACATCTGATAATCTATGATAATCTTGCGATATGGACAGCCAGACACGGTGCATTTCCATTGCGGGGATCCGGCTTGTGCGATGCGATGCTTAAAATATAGGCAAATTCCTGCCTATAAGTTAAACACGTGCCTTCTAAATAATCATTATTTGGTATCTTGTGCGATTCCCCGACGAACACTGACGACCTTCGCAGATGTTCGGTCAACGAAAGGTGTTTCAAATATTATGGCATAGTCGCGCGCCGCACCTCTCCCGTAAACGAATGGGGACGCCGGCACATTGTCGGTCGATGCATTCTTCAGGGGGATTGTATGACCACCCGTTTCGCCAGCCTTCTTCTCATCACCAGCGCCCTGGCGCCGGTCTCCGCCGCCTACGCAGCCGATGCTCCCGCGCTGGCTCCGACAGATGCCAGCGCCAGCAACGGCGGCGATATCATCGTCACCGCCACGCGCCGCTCGGATCGTCTCCAGTCGATCCCGCTTGCGGTCACCGCCATTCAGGGCAGCGCGTTCCAGTCACTCAACCTCAAGGGTCCGGGCGACCTCACCCAGCTTTCGCCGAGCGTGCAGCTTTCGATCGTGGGCGGAAACGGCCTGTTCATTCGCGGCGCGGGCATCAACAGCCAGAACAGCGGCACCGAACAGTCGGTCGGCATGGTCATCGACGGCGTGGTCATCGGCTTCGTCGACGACATCAGCGGCGACTTGTCGGACCTCGATCACATCGAAGTGCTTCGCGGGCCGCAGGGCACCCAGTTCGGCAAGAACGCCTCGGCCGGGCTGATCTCGATCACCACCGCCAGGCCGCTGCTCGGCGTGTTCGGCGCCAAGCTCCACGCATCCTACGGCGAGTACAACGACGCGATCGTCAACGCGACGGTGAACGTCCCGCTCGGCGACAAGGCCGCGCTGCGCATCAATGGATCGTACCTCAACCGCGACGGCTTCTATCCCAACATCCTGCGCGACGAGAAGGAAGGGTCGCGCGACCAGAAAGGCATCCGCGCGCGCCTGCTGTGGGAGCCGACCGATCAGATCACCGTTCTGCTCAACGGCGATTACCGCGACGAACATGCCTCGCCGAACTTCATCCAGTCCTATCGCAACATCGGCATCGGCTTCGTCCGCAATGGCGTGACTTATGCGCCGGGCGGCCTCGGCGTGATCGCGGCGGGCATCGTGCCGTCAGCCGACAACATCGAGATCGCCGAGAACGCGGAC
>CAJCHR010000077.1 GCA_903970225.1 Actinobacteria bacterium 21-64-8
GCAAGTCCTCGTACCCCTCCGGGCCGAACGAACGCACGCCGGTGACCGCGCCGCGCTGGTTCTGGATCAGGTCGCGCAGGCCGGTTTCGTAGCGGATCTCGATGCCCATCCGCTCGCAGGCGGTGACGAGCATGTCGACGAGGCCCCAGCCTCCGCCGACCGCCTCGATGTTCACCCCGCCGTAGAAGTGGTGCTTGCCGTCGATCTTGAAGCTCTGGCGGCCGAACATCGGGATGAAGCGCAGCTTGTGCGTGCGCAACCAGCGCATCACGTCGCGCGACTGGTTGATCAGGATATTGGCGAGATCCTCGTCGGCGTTGTTCTCGGTGACCCGCATCAGGATCTCCATGAACGTCTCGGCCGAGAGCGGCGGGAGGTTGCCGATCGAATCGTATTCGCCGGGGGTCATGTCGTCGAGGATGTCGGTGCGCAGGTCCTCGACGCCGTCATGGCAGAAGCGGAAGCCGCCCGCGGTGAAGGTCGAGTTGCCGCCGCGGTCCTCCCTGGTCGATTTCTCGAGCACCAGCACCTTGGCGCCCTGCTCGGCCGCGGAGAGCGCGGCGCAGAGCGCGGCATTGCCGGCGCCGACGACGATGACGTCCCAGGATTCGGTCATCTCGGCGAGGTCAGCGGCCATGCTCAGTCTCCAGTTCGTTGATGAAACACATGCGCGGCTAGCCGCAGGATGTGCAAACTGTCAACAGTTTACAATCGAGACACCACGTTGCCTTCGAACAGCCGGCGCGTGGTGCGGTAGACCGCGCCATGGCGCGCGAAGGCCTGGCCATCGGCGGAAATTTCCACCGAAGCATCGACCACGGTCACACCCGAGGGGTGGCCGACCCGAAGCGGCCCCTCACCTTCGGCCGAAAGCCGATGCGCGAGCGAACCAGGAATGCGCGCGGCGACCCCTAGGCAGACTGCGCCCGTGATCGGCACCGCGCGGTGCGGCTGGCCGACCGAGATCATGCGGACGGCCAGATCGTGATCGGCGGCGGGCAAAGTATCACCGTTGAGTTTTGGTGCGTCCGAGGGCGGCCCAAGGATCGCGACTTTGGGCACGCTCGCCAGCGCGCCAGCGGCGGCGAGATCAGGCGCCATCCCCATCGCGACCGAGCCGGCGCAGCGGATCGCCTCCATCGCGGCGAGGAAAACCGCGTCTTTTTCGAGATCGGCGGGAAGTTCGATCCCGGTTTTGCCCAGCGCGCTGGCCGCGACGAACACGCAAGGGTTCGCCGCGTCGATGCAACTCGCCTCGATCGCGCCGAGCCCCGGCACCTCCAGAACATCGATCGCATTGCCGGTCGGCAACAGCGTCCCCGTCTTCGCCCCGCCCGGCTCGACGAACTCCAGCTTCACCGGCGCCGCGGTGCCGGCCACGCCATCGATCGCGAGATCGCCGTCCACCGCCAGCAACCCGCCTTCGACCGGGAAGCGCGCATGGATCACCTTGCCGGTGTTGGTGTTGTGCACGCGCACCAGCGCCTCGCCATCGGGCGGGGTCGGGATCAGCCCTTCCTCGATCGCGAACGGCCCGATCGCGGCGCTCATGTTGCCGCAGTTTCCGCCGTAATCGACCAGCGGCTTGTCGCTGCCGAGCTGGACGAAGGTGAAGTCCACGTCAGCGTCATCGCGGCTCGGCGGGCCGACGATGCAGATCTTGTTGAGCGAGGAGAGCCCGCCGCCCATCCCGTCGAGATTGCGCGCCGAAGGATCGGGCACGCCCATCGCGGCGAGGAACAGCGCATCGCGTGCGGCGCGGTCCTGCGGCAGGTCCTCGGCACGGAACACCAGCGCTTTGGAGGTGCCGCCGCGCATGAACACGGCGCGGGTGCGGGTGAGTTTCATGTTCGGGCACCGGTCCTGGTTGTGGGGCGCGGGCGGCGCGGGGGCTTCGACAAGCTCAGCCTGAGCGGGCTTGGGGTACATGGATAAGAACAACTGGAATCGGAAATCATAACAAGTTCCGCTCAGCCTGAGCCTGTCGAAGGCCGCGCGCCCAACCTCGCCTCACGCGCATCAATCCGGCTGCGTCGCGCGCCATTCGGTCAGGCGGCGGATGCCTTCCTCGATGCTGACCTCTGGCTTCCAGCCGAGCACGCGTTCGATCTTGTCGCGGCTGAGCTTCAATGACGCGCTGCTGGTCGCCTTCACCGCCTTGGGTTCATCGTAATACTCGATCGGCAGGTCCGATCCGGTGATATCGAGCAGGATCTCGGCGATGCGCTTGACCGTGGTCTCCTCGGCGGTGACGACGTTGAGCGCCTCGCCCGAAACGTCCGATGCCATGGCCATGACGTTGGCGCGGGCGACATCGGCGACGTGGATGTAGTCGTGCACCTCGCTGCCGTCGCCGGGGAGCACGGGCGCCTCGCCGCGGCGGATGCGGTCATAGTTCTGGATGATCGTCAGCGCGTTGACACCGCGGTAATGCTGGCGCTCACCGTAGACGGTCGAATAGCGCAGCGCGATTCCATCGACGCCGTGCTTCTGAGCATAGAGCTTGATCAGCGCCTCGCCGATCAGCTTGCTGCACGAATAGAGCATCGATCCGGGCTGGTAGCCGGCGAGATTCGCGGGGAAGGTCTCGTCGATCACTGCATCGCCTTCGGGCTCGCCGTAGACAGCGATCGAGGACGAGAACACGACCTTCTTCGCGCCGACATAGCGGCAGGCTTCGAGGGTGTTGACCATGCCCTCGACGTTGACCGCGAGGCCGAGCGACGGGTTCTGGCTCAGCGGCAGGGTCAGGAACCCGGCGATCGCGAACACACCGTCCGCGCCCTTGAAGGCATCGAACAGATCGGCGGTGCGAAGAATGTCGCCCTTGACCAGCGAGACACGGCTGTCGCCATCGAGATGCGCGACCGCGGCGGGCGTACCGAGCGCGAAATTGTCGAGCAGCACGACTTTCGCGGCTCCCTCCGCGAGCAGCTGGTCGGCGACATGCGAGCCGATCAGGCTCGCGCCTCCGGTGACGACGAAGCTTCCGTCCTTGATCCGCATTGGCACTCCTTTCCCGTGTCCCGCACGGGTGGAGCGGGATCGAGAAAGTGTCAACAGTTGACGATCTTGCTCCTTCCTTCTTCGTCATTGCGAGGAGGCGAAGCCGACGAAGCAATCCAGGCGGCGCGCAACGGCTCTGGGTTGCTTCGCTGCGCTCGCAATGACGAAGCGTAGCGAAGTTACGCGCTCAGCATCACCCGCGTCGCCGCAGCCGCCGCCGATGCGCGGTTTTCCACGCCCACCTTCACGAACACCTGCTCCAGATGCTTGTTCACCGTGCGCGCGGATATGTTCAAAATCTCGCTGGTGTCCTTGTTGGACTTGCCGCGCGCGGTCCACAGCAGCACGTCGGCCTCGCGCGGTGTCAGCCCGAACGCCTCCTGCAACAGCCGGCATTCGAGCCCCTCGCCCGAGCGGCGAAGCTCGAACCGGATCGTGCCCGAGGATGACGGACCGAGCAGCGCGAGCGCGTAAGAGACACCCGAGTGGTCGAGCCGGTAATCGGCCGATGGACCCGACCGCGTCGCCGCGAGCTGGCGCAGGCCTTCGATCAGCAGCGCGCTTTGCGCCGCGCTCAGTTCGTCGATCAACCGGCGCACTTCGGGCGACGCCATCAGCATCGTGCCGGTCTCGTCAGTGGTGATGAGGAGCCCCCGCGCCCCGTCGACCACCGACATCGCGCCGCGCGTGGTCCGCGCATTGGCGATATGCACGCGCATCCGCGCGGCGAGTTCGGCGAGCGA
>CAJCHR010000078.1 GCA_903970225.1 Actinobacteria bacterium 21-64-8
CATCCGGCCGCCTTCCCACTCGACGCGGACGCATTCGAGGCCTTTGACGTCGTTGTCGCCGACGACGCGCTTGGTCAGCACCGCCCAGTCGCGCGCGACGCCTTCCTCGTGGCTCGACGAAGTGCGCAGCTTGAGCGGCCAATTCGGCCAGCTCAGCGCCTTGTCCTCCTTCTCGGGCGGCTTGGGCATGATCTCGAGCTGGGTCACCGAGGCGGCCCCCTGGCGGTTCGAGGTGCCGACGCAGTCCGATCCGGTGTCGCCGCCGCCGATCACGATCACGTGCTTGTCGGTCGCGGTGATCGAGCCGCGCGGCGCGGCGCGGATCTCGTCGTCGCCGGCGTTGCGCTTGTTCTGCTGCGTCAGGAACTCCATCGCCGGCCGCACGCCCGCCAGCTCGGCCCCGGGGATCTCGAGCCGGCGCGGATCCTCGGCGCCGCCCGAGAGCACGATCAGGTCGAAGTTCTCGCGCAGCGAATCGACCGAGACATGCACGCCGACTTCGGTCGAGGTGCGGAAGGTGACGCCTTCGGCCTCCATCTGCACCGCGCGGCGGTTGATCAGGTGCTTCTCCATCTTGAAGTCGGGGATGCCATAGCGCAGCAGGCCGCCGACCCGGTCGTTCTTCTCGAACACCGTGACGAAGTGACCCACGCGCGCCAGCTGCTGCGCGCAGGCGAGACCCGACGGGCCGCCGCCGACCACCGCGACCGACTTGCCGGTGCGCCTGGCCGGGACTTGCGGCGTGATCCAGCCTTCCTGCCACCCGCGATCGACGATCGCGCACTCGATCGATTTGATCGTCACCGGCTGGTCGCCGATGTTGAGCGTGCAGCTCGCCTCGCACGGCGCGGGGCAGACCCGGCCGGTGAACTCGGGGAAGTTGTTGGTCGAGTGCAGGATCTCGAGCGCGTTCTTCCAATCGTCCTCGTAGACGAGGTGATTGAAGTCCGGGATGATGTTGTTCACCGGGCAGCCGTTGTGACAATACGGAATACCGCAGTTCATGCACCGCGACGCCTGGCCGCGCAGCGCGTCGGGCGCCAGCGGGATGACGAACTCCTTGTAGTGCTTCAGCCGCTCGGACGGAGCGTCATACGTCCGGTCCTGCCGGTCGAGTTCGAGAAAGCCGGTTTCCTTGCCCATGGTCTGCTTACTTCACCCCGCTGGCCAGCACCCCCGATATGGTGACAGGCCGGTCCACAATCTCAAATCTCTCCGTCATGCTGACCTCGTTTCAGCATCCATCGTGCCCCATGCGCCACACCGCGCGGGAGGAGAAATGGATCCTGAAACACGTTCAGGATGACGGGGCATGACGCAAAACGCGCTCCGCCGCCGCCAGGTTATTCCGCCGCGACGCTCGCCGCTTCGAGCCGCTCGGCCTCCAGCTGGCGCAGCGCACGCGCGTAATCGCGCGGCATCACCTTGACGAAGCGCGGCAGCGCGGCGTCCCAATCGTCGAGCAGTGCGCGGGCGCGGCGGCTTCCGGTGTGGAGGTGGTGCCGCTCGAGCAGCACGCGCAGCCGTTCCGCGTCGTGGCGCAGCATGTCGCCCATTCCGTTGTCGTGCACGCTGAAGGTGCGTTGCTGCGGACGGCCCGCGCCGTCGTCCTCGTCGCGCTCGGCCGAGATCGTCGCGAGATCGACCATGGCCGGGTTGCACAGCTGGGCGAAGGTGCCCGCCTCGTCGTAGACGTAAGCGACGCCGCCCGACATGCCCGCGGCGAAGTTGCGTCCGGTCTTGCCGAGCACGGCGACCACGCCGCCGGTCATGTATTCGCAGCCATGATCGCCGCAGCCTTCGACCACCGCGACCGCGCCCGAGTTGCGCACCGCGAAGCGCTCGCCCGCGACGCCGTTCAGGAACGCCTCGCCCGCGATCGCGCCGTAGAGCACGGTATTGCCGACGATGATGTTGTCGGTCGGATCGCGGTCGACATGGCCCGGCTGGCGCACGATCACGCGGCCGCCCGAGAGTCCCTTGCCGACATAGTCGTTGGCGTCGCCGGTCAGGTCGAGCGTCACGCCGTGTGCGAGCCACGCGCCGAAGCTCTGGCCCGCGACGCCGGTGAGCTTGACGTTGATCGTGTTGTCGGGAAGCCCGGCGTGCCCGTACTTCTCGGCCACGCGGCCCGAGAGCATCGCGCCGACGGTGCGGTTGACGTTGATCACCTTGCGCTCGAGCCGCACCGGCTGGCGTTCCATCAGCGCATCGGCCGCGTCCGAGATAAGCCCGTTGTCGAGCGCGCCTTCAAGCCCGTGGTCCTGCGTCCCGCTCCAGTTGAGCGAAGGCCCGTCGCCCAGCGGCACCTGATGCAGCAGCCGGGTGAGATCGACGCCGTGCGCCTTCCAGTGCGTGATCGCCTTGTTGAAATCGAGCCGGTCGACGCGGCCGGTCATCTCGGCGAGCGTGCGGAAGCCCATCTCGGCCATGATCGCGCGCAGCTCTTCGGCGACGAAGAAGAAGTAGTTGATCACGTGCTCGGGCTGGCCGGTGAAGCGTGCGCGCAGCACCGGGTCCTGCGTCGCGACCCCGACCGGGCAGGTGTTGAGGTGACACTTGCGCATCATGATGCAGCCCGCCGCGATCAGCGGCGCGGTGGCGAAGCCGAACTCGTCGGCTCCGAGCAGCGCGCCGATCGCGACGTCGCGGCCGGTGCGCAAACCTCCGTCGACCTGCACCGCCACGCGGCTGCGCAAGTTGTTGAGCAGCAGCGTCTGCTGGGTCTCGGCCAGGCCGATCTCCCAGGGCGAGCCCGCATGCGTCAACGAAGTGAGCGGCGAAGCGCCGGTACCGCCTTCGTAGCCGGCGATGGTGATGTGGTCGGCGCGCGCCTTGGACACGCCCGCCGCGACCGTGCCGACGCCGACTTCGGACACCAGCTTGACCGAGATCCGCGCCTTGGGATTCACGTTCTTGAGATCGTGGATCAGCTGCGCGATGTCTTCGATCGAGTAGATGTCGTGATGCGGCGGCGGACTGATCAGGCCCACGCCGGGCGTCGAGTGACGCACCGCGGCGATGTTCTTGTTGACCTTGTCGCCGGGCAGCTGGCCGCCTTCGCCGGGCTTTGCGCCCTGCGCCATCTTGATCTGGATGTCGTCGGCGTTGACCAGGTATTCGGCGGTGACGCCGAACCGACCTGAAGCCACCTGCTTGATCGCCGAGCGCATCGAATCGCCGTTGGGCAGCGGCACGAAGCGATCGGGCTCTTCGCCGCCCTCGCCGGTGTTCGACTTGCCGCCGATGCGGTTCATCGCCTTGGCCAGCGTGGTGTGCGCCTCGCGGCTGATCGAGCCGAAGCTCATCGCGCCGGTGGCGAACTTCTTGACAATCTCAGACGCGGGCTCGACCTCGTCGAGCGGGATCGCCTTGTCGGCCGGCTTGAGTTCGAGCAGCCCGCGGATGGTCAGCATCCGCTGCGACTGATCGTTGATCGTCTGCGCGAATTCCTTGTATTTGTCGGGCAGATTGCCGCGCACCGCGTGCTGGAGCGAGGCGATGTTCGACGCGGTCCACGCGTGCTCCTCGCCGCGCAGCCGCAGACCGTAGATCCCGCCGACGTCGAGCATGTTGCGATAGATCGGGTTGTCGCCATACGCCGCCGCATGCCGGCGCACGGTTTCCTCGGCCACTTCCTTGAGCCCGACGCCCTCGATCGTGGTCGCGGTGCCGGTGAAGTACTTGCCGACGAATGCCGACGAGAGCCCGATCGCGTCGAAGATCTGCGCGCCGCAATAGGACTGGTAGGTCGAGATGCCCATCTTGGACATCACCTTGAGCAGGCCCTTGCCGATAGCCTTGATGTAGTTCTTCTCGACCGTGTAGCTGTCGTGCGGCAGGTCCTTGCGGCAGCGGATGTCCTCGAGCGTCTCGAACGCCACGTAAGGATTGATCGCCTCGGCGCCGTAACCCGCGAGCACGCAGAAGTGATGGACCTCGCGCGCCTCGCCGGTCTCGACCACGAGACCCGCCTGCATGCGCAGACCCTGGCGGACCAGGTGCTGATGCACCGCAGCGGTCGCGAGCAGCGCGGGCATCGCCACGCGCTCGGCGCTTTGCGCGCGGTCGGACAGGATCAGGATGTTCTTGTCCGCGAGCACCGCCTCGGTCGCCGACCAGCACATCTCCTTGAGCGCCAGCTCCAGGCCCTCGGCGCCGGTCGCAGCGTCCCAGGTCATGTCGATCGTCTCGGTGCGGAAGGCGCCGTCGAGCGCGGCCTCGACCGAGCGGATCTTGGCGATATCGGCGTTGGTCAGGATCGGCTGACTGACTTCCAGCCGCTTGTGCGAGCCCGCGTCCATGCCCAGCAGGTTCGGCCGCGGCCCGATCATCGAGACCAGGCTCATCACCAGCTCCTCGCGGATCGGGTCGATCGGCGGGTTGGTGACTTGCGCGAAGTTCTGCTTGAAATAGTCGTAGAGCGGCCGCGACCGGCTGGAGAGCACCGCGATCGGGGTGTCGGTGCCCATCGATCCGATCGGATCCTCGCCGGTCCGCGCCATCGATTCGAGGAAGCGGTTGACGTCCTCCTGCGTGTACCCGAACGCCTGCTGGCGATCGAGCAGGCTGGTCGTCTCGATCGCGGCCTGCGCCGGATCGGGCTCGACGACCTCGAGGTCGGCGAGCTTGTATTGCGACTGGTCGAGCCACTCCTGGTACGGCTGCGCGTCGGTCAGCTTGGCCTTGATCTCCTCGTCCTCGATGATCCGGCCTTCCTCGAGGTCGATCAGCAGCATCTTGCCGGGTTGGAGGCGCCACTTGCGGACGATGTCGTCTTCCTTGATCGGCAGCACGCCGCTCTCCGAGGCGAGCACCACGACATCGCCGTCGGTCACGACGTAGCGCGCGGGCCTGAGCCCGTTGCGGTCGAGCGTCGCGCCGATCTGGCGGCCGTCGGTGAACGCGACCGAGGCCGGGCCGTCCCACGGCTCCATCAGCGCGGCATGATATTCGTAGAACGCGCGCCGCTTGGGATCCATCAGCGGATTGCCCGACCACGCTTCCGGGATCAGCATCATCATCGCGTGGACGAGGCTGTATCCGCCCGCGACGAGCAGCTCGAGCGCGTTGTCGAGGCACGCGGTGTCCGACTGGCCGTGCGGCACGATCGGCCACATCTTGTCGAGATCGGCGCCGAGCAGCTCCGATTCCATCGTGCGGCGCCGTGCGTTCATCCAGTTCACGTTGCCGCGAACGGTGTTGATCTCGCCGTTGTGCGCGATGAAGCGGAACGGATGCGCGAGCTTCCAGCTCGGGAAGGTGTTGGTCGAGAACCGCTGGTGGACAAGGCCGAGCGCGGAGACGCAGGCCGGATGGCGCAGATCGTCGTAGAATCCGCCGACTTGCGTCGCCAGCAGCAGACCCTTGTAAACGATCGTACGGCTGGAAAAGCTGGGCATATACAGCTCGACCAGCCCGGGCATGCCGTGCTTTTCGGCCAAGGCCTCGAGCGGGTTCTGGGTCTGCTTGCGGATCGCCAGGATCTTGCGCTCGAACGCGTCCTGATCGGCGCAGTTGGGCCCTCGCGCCACGAAGCACTGGCGGATCACCGGCATCGTCTCGATCACGGTCTTGCCCAGACCGTCGAGCGTCGTCGGCACATCGCGCCAGCCGATCAGCCGCTGGCCTTCCTTGGCGATGAACTTCTCGAAGCTGCCGATCACGAAATCGCGCGCGGTCTCGTCACGCGGCAGGAAGCACATCGCGACCGCGTATTCGCCCGCGGGCGGCAGATCGAGCCCCTCGGCGGCGGCCCATTCGCGGTACAGCGTGTCGGGAAGCTGGATCAGGATGCCCGCGCCGTCACCCAGCAGCGGGTCGGCGCCGACGGCACCGCGGTGATCGAGGTTCTTCAGAATCTCCAGCGCCTGGGTAACGATTTCGTGGCTTTTCGTGCCCTTGATATGCGCGACGAAACCCACGCCGCACGCATCATGCTCGTTTACCGGATCGTAAAGGCCCTGGGGCTGCTGCAAACCCATCGATATTGTCGTCCCGTCACTGCCGCACGTCGGCGGCGACCCTGCCTCGCGCGAATCGCGAAACCAATGATCACCAGCCGCGCGCCCGAACGCATGCAATGCCCCTGAGCGGAGATTTTTGCAATCGCGAACGCCGGAGCGAAGCGCAGCTCCCTGCGGTTTCAAGACCAAGCTGCGCAACGTGCGTGGCGTCAGGTCGAAACGGACATTTCGAAAATTGCGGAACCCACGAGGATGTTGGCGACAATGCATGAGCGCTCGTCATTTGGCGGTTTCTCGGGCTCGCTTCGCCGATCCGCAAATACTCCGAGGTGAATATACTCGCGGCCGATCCCGAGCTGCTTTGCCGCGACTCCCGCACTATTGGCTCGGAAACGGCGCAAACCGGCCGGTGATGCCTCGAAAGCGGGCGGGGCACCTTTCCTTAATCGATGAACCAAATATTAATCTTAACGGGGCATCAGCCCATTCGTTAACGGTTTTCCGCGGCGGTCGCGGATGATCGGTGGCTCGTTCAGAAGGCATCGGACATGCGCGTACTGCTTATCGAGGATGAACCGAATACGGCCAAGGCGATCGAACTCATGCTGAGCGGGGAGGGCTTCAACGTCTACACCACCGACCTCGGCGAAGAGGGCCTCGATCTGGGCCGGCTCTACGATTACGACGCGATCCTGCTCGATCTCAACCTGCCCGACATGCACGGGTACGATGTGCTCAAGAAGCTGCGCGTCGCCAAAGTGCAGACGCCGGTACTGATCCTCTCGGGCAATTCGGAGATGGATTCGAAGGTCCGCAGCTTCGGCTTCGGTGCGGACGATTACGTGACCAAGCCGTTCCACCGCGAGGAGCTGGTCGCGCGGATCCAGGCGGTGGTGCGCCGCTCGAAGGGCCATGCGCACTCGGTGATCCGCACCGGCAAGCTGCTGATCAACCTCGATGCGAAGACGGTGGAGGCGGGCGGCGCGCCGGTGCACCTCACTGGCAAGGAATACGCGATCCTCGAGCTGATGAGTCTGCGCAAGGGCACCACGCTGACCAAGGAGATGTTCCTCAATCATCTCTACGGCGGAATGGACGAGCCCGAGCTCAAGATCATCGACGTGTTCATCTGCAAGCTGCGGAAGAAGCTTAGCCTTGCGTGCGGAGGCGACAATTACATCGAGACGGTCTGGGGCCGCGGCTATGTGCTGCGCGATCCCGACACCAGCGCGAAGGCCGCCTGAACGCCGCCCGGTTTACAAGCGATCCCGCCCCGCCTAGCGGCGCGGCATGACTGCCCACAAGCCCGGCGATCCCACCACGCTCAACCGGCTCTACGGCCGGGCCAAGGGCAAGAAACTGCGCGCCGGTCAGCAGTCGCTGGCCGATACGCTGCTGCCGCAGATCTCGGTTCCGGACGAAGGGCCGGTCACCGCC
>CAJCHR010000079.1 GCA_903970225.1 Actinobacteria bacterium 21-64-8
CCGGCGGGCCGCAGCGGCGCGGGATTTGCGGTGGTGCGAACGGGTGGGGGAAGCGTGTTGTCAGCCATAAGGCACAGATGTTTCCTGTTTCGCCCGCCGCTTCAAGCGGGATCGCCAACCTTGATCAGCAACTTGCCGACATGCGCATGACCCGAGAAGACCGACGCAAACGCTTCGGGAGCGGCATCGATGCCCTCGACGATCGATTCGGCGAAGCGGATTTTTCCTTCCTTGATCCAGGCGGCGATGTCCTGAAGCCCCTTCTGCCCCGCGAGCATGCCCGCGAAGCTCTTGATTTCGAGCCCCTTGTTCATGATGTGACGGTAGAATCCGGGGAGGTGATCGGGCCCGGGTCCCTCCATGCCGACGCCGTAATAGGCGATATAGCCACACACCGGCATCCGCGCGCCGCGTTTGAGCAGCGGCATCACGGCGAGTGTCACGGCGCCGCCCACGTTCTCGAAATAGACGTCCGCGCCTTCTGGAAGCGCCGCCTTGAGCTGTTCGGCGAAATCAGGCGCCTTGTAATCGACCGCGGCATCGAAGCCGAGATCGAGCAGGCCGCGAACCTTCTCGGCGCCTCCAGCGATGCCCACGACGCGGGCGCCGAGCACTTTGCCGATCTGCCCGGCAATCGAACCCACGGCGCCTGCTGCGGCCGAGATCACCATCGTTTCGCCCGCCTTGAGCCGGCCCGTGTTGACCACGCCTTCGTAAGCGGTTTGTCCCGGCCCGCCCAGCGCGCCGAGCGCAGTGCTGACCGGCGCAAGCGAGGCGTCGATCTTGCGCGGCGGCCCGCGATAGTCGCTCTTGTCGGGCGCGACGATCGCATATTCGGACCAGCCGGTGCGACCCTCGACGAAATCGCCTGCGGTGTAATCCGGATGGTTCGAGGCGGCGACTTGCGCCACTGTCGGCCCGACCATCACCGTGTTGAGCGCCATCCGCGTCGCGCCGGTCAGCGTCGTCTCGTCGAGCGAGAAACGGATCAGCGGATCGACTGCGATGTAGAGCACCCTGAGCAGGATCTCGCGATCACCCGGAACGGGCACCGCGACGTTCTCGATCCGGAAGTCGGACGCCTTGGGATTGCCCCTCGCATAAGCCGCGAGGACGACCTGTTTCATCGTATCGCTCACTGCAGTTTCACCCCGACACCGGTCATCCCGCGATGCTCCAGCCCGCGATACTCGGGCTTCGGTTTCGAGGGGTCGAGCGCCATGTTCGGGAAGCGATCGAGCAAGCCGTTGATCGCGACGATCATCTCCTGGCGCGCGACTTCGATGCCGAGGCACCGATGCGGACCGAAGCCGAAGCCCATGTTCGCCTGTTTCCGGCGAAAGATGTCGTACTCGGTCGGTCGTTCGAAGATCGCAGGATCATGGTTCGCCGCGCCAAAGCACAGGAACACGCGCGTGCCCGCCGGAACCTCGACACCTTCGACCACCGAATCCTCGACGCACAGGCGCGGCATCATCGGATCGGTGCAGCGCCACCGCAGCGATTCCTCGACCGCCGCGTCGACCAGCGATCGGTCGTCACGACACGCCTCCCAGAAATGGCGGTGAGTCATCAGCGCGTCGATCGCGATGCCCAGCTGTCGCCAGGTCGTGCCCCCGCCGGCGAAGATCGCGAGCTTGCAGTAGCCGAAGATCTCGTCCTCGGTCAGCCTGCGCTTGATCCCGTCTTCCTCGTCGATGATTTCGGCCGCCAGAAGCCCGGTGATCAGGTTGTCGCCCGGATCGCGGGTGTTCTCCGTGATCAGACCGCGCAGCGTCCCATCGATCCACGCCCGCGAGGCGGCGGCTTCCTCGGGCGGCAGCTTGGCGGCGCCGAACGTGGCGCGCTCCAGCTGATAACGGAACTCGATCACGTCCTCACCCTCAAGCCCGATCGCGCGCGTTACCGTTGCCATCGGCAGCCGCGCGCAGAGTTCGAAGTTGAGATCGGCGGTCTGCTGACCGACGAGCCGATCGAGCAGCGCGTCGACCGTCTCCTCGATCCAGCGCTTGTTCCACCAGTCGATCACCTTGGGCCGCTTGAACAGCGACTGCGCGGCCGAGCGCAGGCGCTTGTGCGGCTTGCCAACCATCGACAGGATCGTCGGCCCGATCGTCTTGACGCCGGGGCTCTCGTTATAGCCTTCCGATGAGAAGATCAGGTTGTCGCGGAAGCCGATCTCGCACGCACGGTACGAGAAGAACGTCATCTCCTCGCGCGGCGGGCCCATCGAATGGGACAACTCGGGAACGCCCAGCAATGCGCGCAAGCTGCCCTTGTGCACTGGAGCCGCATCGCGCAGCGCGTTCATGGCGTCCGTGTAGTCGCGGTCACCATCGACGCCGACATTGGCGCTCTGGCTGCCGACATCGAACATCTCGGCATAGCGCGGATTGTCGCTCATCAGCGAGGACAAGGCGTTCGAGCCTTTCCCGGTCATCGGACAGGTTGCCATGGCTCAGCCTCCCACTTTGCGGCCGGCCGAAAGGCCGCCGTCGACCGGCAGGTTTACCCCGGTGATGTTGGACGCAAGGTCCGAGACGAGGAACATCGCCGCCGCCGCAGTATCCGCCGGATCGATCGATCTGCCGAGAGGATGCGCCTTGCCCATGCTTTCGAGGATCTTGTCCTTGTGCTCGCTGTCGGGGTTCATGCCGCCATAGTTAGTGAGCATGCCCGCAGGGCAGACCGAGTTCACCCGGATACCCTTCTCCGCGACCTCGATGGCCAGGGTGCGGGTCAGCGCGACGACGGCGCCCTTGGTCGCGCCATAGAGAACGCCGCCGTAGCCGGTCAGTCCTGCGACCGAGGCGGTGTTGACGATTGCGCCGCCGCCTCCTTGCGCATCGAACTGACGGATCGCAGCCTGGCATCCGTAGACGACACCGTTGATGTTGACGTCTTCGACCCGAAGCATCTCGTCGCTCTGCAGGTCGACCAGCTTCTTCATGCCGACGCCCGGTATCGG
>CAJCHR010000080.1 GCA_903970225.1 Actinobacteria bacterium 21-64-8
TTTGATTCTGATTTGGGTTCCTGACCGCGCTCAAGCGGCAGGTGATCTTGGTCGAGGCATGAGCAAACTAGCCTTCCCACGCCGGACTGTGCGTTCATCATGAGCAGCAGTTGCGAGCATAACGGTGCCAGCGCCGTCATCAAGCTGTGTCCGCAAAACGTTGGCTTGGGTCAGCCGCTTTCTCTCATGGGTTATGGGGAAGCGCCCCGGCTGGACACGACATCGTTGCAGGGCAAAAAAGTCTGCGTGATCGTTTGCGGCATGCATCGCACCGGCACTTCGGCGATGACACGCGTCGTCAACCTGCTTGGCGCCGACATTGCCAAGCGTCTCGTCGCGCCGAGGCCGGACAATATCCGCGGCTACTGGGAAGCGAGCGCGATCGTTCGCATCCACAACGATCTGCTTGAAGGGCTCGGCACCTCGTCGGCCGATCCACTGCCGCTGCCCGAGGGCTGGATTGAATCGATTTCCGCGCAGCAGGCGCGGTGCAAGCTCGTCAGCATGATCAAGTCGGATTTCGCCGCGAGCGATATGTTCGTCGTCAAGGACCCGCGATTGTCGCGCCTGTTGCCGTTGTGGCTCGATCTGCTCGACGAACTCGGCATAGAGCCGATCATCGTCGTTCCGTTCCGCAATCCGCTGGAGGTCGCCGCCTCGCTCGAGACGCGGGACCGGATGTCGCTGGCGGCGTCCCTGATGCTGTACTCCTACAGCTACCTCGACACCGAGCTTGCGAGCCGCGGACGGCGTCGATGTTTCGTCGGCTTCAATCAGTTTCTCGACGACTGGCACGTGCTCGAGCGCAAGCTCAGGGACATCCTGGGGCCGCGCCTGGCGCCGGTGAATCACGAGCGATCGAAAGCGGTCGAATCCTATTTGACCTCGGACCTTCGCCATCACCGCTTCAGCCGCGACGAACTCGATCGGCTGCCGCATGTCCCGGGCATCGTGGCCGACCTGTTCGACTGCCTGAACGATGCAGCCGACCGCGGCGACAGCGCCTCGTTGCGCCGATCGTTCGACGAGATTCGACGGCACGCCGACGATGCGGCCATGATGTTCCGCGAACTGGTCGTCAGCGAACGAGCGGTGCTGAGCGAGCATATCCACATCATGGAAGGATCGACGAGCTGGCGCCTGACCGCTCCGCTCCGGTGGATGAAGGACAGGCCGTCGGCCTGGGCCCGCTTACTGTCGTCGCGGCTCCGCCTTCCGCACTGAGCGATCGTCCGTTAAATCCCTATCAGGCCCTGGCGGCCGCCCGCGGCGGCGTCTTGCCGAGCGTGGCCGCCATCGCCGAGATCAGCGGCTTCATGAAATAGGCCCCCTCGGGCGGTGAGATGTCGGTCCGCAAACCCAACGCCTCGAGTTCGTCGGAGACCACGGGCCCGACCGAGGCGATCGGGGTTTTGGCCAGCCCCTCGCGCAGCCGCGTTTCGCAATCATGATCCCGGGCGACGTCGAGCAGGCGGCGCACCTGACCCGAACTGGTCAGCGCGATCGCATCGACCTTTCCCTTTGCCATCTCGTCGATCGCGGTGACGATGTTGGCGTCGGCGGCCTGCGCGTCATAGACATAAGGCAGCACGGTATCGACATCGGCGCCTTGCGCGGTGATCGCCCCGATCAGCCGGCTGTGATCCTTGTCGGGGTAAAGCTGCAGGCCCAGCCTGTGACCGGCCAGATCGATACGCGAGAGCATTTCGACGATGCCTTCCGAGGTCGGCTTTTCGGTCGTGACCTGCGGCTCCAGTCCGATCTCGCGCAGCGCGCGGCCGGGCTTGGGCCCGCGCGCGAACTTCCGCGCCTTGCCGAGCGCGGTGACCAGGTCCTGGTCCATGCCGGTCCGTCGCGCGACCTTCATCAGGCGGCGCAGGCCCTCGCCGGTCATCAGCACCAGGTCGTCGAACGGTGCCTCGATGAAACGCCGGATCCAGGCCTCGACCGGGGTGGGGTCCGGCGCATCGTGGATCGCAAACATCGGACACTGCAGCACGTCGGCGCCCTGCTCAGCGAGCAGGCGGGAAAACTGCGCTTCCTCCCGGGTTTCCAGGATCAGGATGCGGTAGCCATTGAGCCTGTCGGCCATCACCTTGCTCCAGCGAAAATTGCCGTTTGTTCAGTCATTTTGATCCCCGTCGCGGGATTGGCGCAAGCGGGCCGGCGATGATAGAGCAGGGCCATCAAAACTCTTTCCTGCCCATATCCTGGGCGAAGGCCCGAACAGTCCCGATGCCCGACCATCAATTCGTCCTCACGTTGTCCTGCCCGGACCGTCCCGGTATCGTCTCGGCGGTATCGACGTTCCTCGCCCATAATGGGCAGAACATTCTCGATGCCCAACAGTTCAACGACATCGAGACCCAGAACTTCTTCATGCGGATGGTGTTTACCGCCGCCGACCTCGCCGTCCAATTGCCGGCGCTGCAAACCGGCTTCGCGGCGATCGCCGAACGCTTCGGCATGAGCTGGCAGATGCGCGACCGCGCCAGCCGGCGCAAGGTCATGTTGCTGGTCTCGAAATCCGATCACTGCCTGGTCGACATCCTCTATCGCTGGCGCACCGGCGAACTCGCGATGATTCCGACCGCGATCGTTTCCAACCATCCGCGCGAGACCTATGGCAATCTCGATTTCGGCGAGATTCCGTTCCACTTCATGCCGGTGACGAAGGAAACCAAGGGCGCGCAGGAAGACGCAGTATGGAAGCTGGTGCAGGACACCGGGACCGACCTGGTGGTGCTGGCGCGCTACATGCAAATCCTGTCGGATCAGATGTCGGCAAGGCTTTCCGGGCGCTGCATCAACATCCACCACTCGTTTTTGCCGGGATTCAAGGGCGCGCGGCCCTATCACCAGGCCCATGAGCGCGGCGTCAAGCTGATCGGCGCCACCGCCCATTACGTCACCAGCGACCTCGACGAAGGCCCGATCATCGAGCAGGACGTCGAGCGCATCAGCCATCGCGACACGCCCGAGGATCTCGTGCGCAAGGGCCGCGATATCGAGCGCCGGGTGCTGGCGCGCGCGATGCGGCACCATCTGGAGGATCGCGTCATCCTCAACGGCCGCAAGACCGTGGTGTTCATGGACTGACAGCGTTTTTGAGCGAAGCATGCCCCCGGACTTGATCCGAGGGTGGATACCGGCTCGCGTGAAGAAAACGCGTTCAGATGAAGCCTATCCAAGCGGCGCGTTCAGTGGACCGGGCTGAGCCCTGACGTCGCCGACGCAGCGGGCGTATCTTCCTTCACCGCGGGCTCGAGGCGCTTACGCTCGCGTTCCTTCATGTACGCATCGTATTTCGCGGTACCGGGCCGGGGCGGGGCATCCGGGGGCATCCCTCCCATCCATTGCGGGACATAGTCGCCCATGCTGTCGGCGAGCTTCTCGTTGATGGTTCCGCAGCCGGAGAGGCCGCAGGCGGGCAGCGCTACGGCTAGCAGAATGGCGAACTGGCGACGATGGATGGACATCTGCGAAACGCGGTTGGCCCTTGAAGATTCGGTCGTGACTAGGAGCCTTCCCGGCGCATTTTCACGCGGCGCGGCATGGCTCACACGTTTGGTCGAACCAGAATACGGTAAAATTGCAAACCGCCCTTAAATGGTGGATTTGAGGTATCATAATACGTTAATTCGCCTAGTATGAAACCGGAAGAGCCTGCAAGGTCGATTGCGCCCATCGTCGCGATTGACAACG
>CAJCHR010000081.1 GCA_903970225.1 Actinobacteria bacterium 21-64-8
CCACCAGCACGACGATATCGGTGACATTCGCACCGCGCGCACGCATCTCGGTGAAGGCCTGGTGGCCCGGGGTGTCGAGGAAGGTGATCAACTCACCGCCCTTGGTCTTGATCTGGTAAGCGCCGATATGCTGGGTGATGCCGCCGGCCTCACCGCGCACCACGTCGGTGCCGCGCAGAGCGTCGAGCAGGCTGGTCTTGCCGTGATCGACGTGACCCATGATCGTGACCACCGGCGGACGCGTGACCAACGTCTCGTCCAGATCGATGTCGGCCGCGTGATCGATATCGACGTCGCTCTCGGACACACGCTGGATGTTGTGGCCGAATTCCTCGACCAGAAGTTCGGCGGTGTCCTGATCGATCGTCTCGTTGATCGTGACCATCACGCCCAGCTTGAACAGCGCCTTCACGAGGTCGGCGCCCTTCTCGGCCATGCGGTTGGCGAGTTCCTGGATCGTGATCGCCTCGGGCACCACGACATCGCGCACCTGCTTCTCGCGCGGCTGCGAGCGGCCCGTAAAGCTGGAACGGCGCTCCTTCTCACGTGCACGCTTGAGCGCGGCGAGGCTGCGCATCCGTGCACCCTCGTCATCGTTCAGCGCCTTGGTAACGGTGAGCTTGCCCGAGTGACGACGTGCGTCGCCGTCACGGTCGCGCGCATTGCCCGGCTTCTTCGCTCCGGGTGCTGCAGCATCGGGACGCTTGGCAGCGGCCGCAGCGGCGGCTTCGGGACGCTTGGGCGGGCTTGCAACCGGCGTGAAGCGGCGCGGAGCGGGGGCGACAACGGGCGCGGCAACCTCGGGCTCGGCGGCTTCGACGGCACGCGCCGAAACCTGCTCGGCCGGAGCCTCGACAGCGACGGGCTCTACGGGTGCCTGCTGAACCTCCGCAACAACGGCAGGAGCCGGAGTCTCGACCTCGACCGGAACGATGACTTCGGGTGCGGCATCCGCCTTGCCAGCGTCATCGGAGCGCGCGCGTTCCTCTACGACCGCCCGGGCGCGTTCTTCCTCTTCACGGCGCGATGCGGCCTCGAGCGAGGCCATGCGGCCTTCGGCGGCTTCACGCAGCAGGCGTGCCTGCAGCTCTTGCCGAGACTCGTTGCTCGGCGGCGCGCTGGCGCGAGGCGCGGGCTCGGCCGGGCGCTGCGGCTGCTGTGGAACGGGCGCAGGCGCGACTGGCGCCTGACGCAGCACTTCGGGCTCAGGGACCGGCACGGCAACCGGATCGCCGGGCCTGCTCAGCACCTTGCGCTTCTTGACCTCGACGACGACCTTGTTGGTCCGCCCGTGGCTGAAGGTCTGCTTGACCTCGGCCTCGACCGACCGCTTGATTCCAAGCGGCTTGCGGCCCAGGGTCGTCTTGTTGTCGGTGTCGCTCATAACTCTGGTCGTGCCCTTCAAATCGTCGTCGCGGCAAGCGGCTCGGCGGATGGACCCGCCGGCTTGCCAGTTTCGTTCTCATTCATATCTGCCTGCTCGGCTTCAACCGTCCCCCGGTAATCCAGGAGCCGTTTGAGCGGCGCGGCAATCCGCCTCGCGGCGTTTCCGTCGGTCAGTGCCAGATGGACGACGTTCTCGCGGCCCAATGCCACAGACAGCGCCGCCCGGTCCAGAGGCAGAATGGTGCCTCCGAGCCCGGATCCCTCGACTTCACGGCCCACGCGCCATGCCTGATCCAGCTTGCGCGAACCATCGGGTGCGGCGTCGGAGGCATGGCCAAGCCACGCCACTTTCCCGGCCCGCGCATTCTCCGCGATCCGGTCGGACCCGAACAGCACCTTGCCCGACTTCGTTTCCAGTCCCAGCCGCTCTGTGAAAAGGCGCATCAACGCTTTGTCGATCCGCTCAGGCAAGTCTTCGGGAATGGAAAGCGTCGCGCCGTTCAGGCCCTTGCCGAAGGCGCGCATTAGAGCTCCCTTAAGCTTGCCCTTAGTCAGTGCTTTTTCAAGGTCCGCCCGGTCGACACCGATCCACGCGCCGCGCCCCGGAGCGCGTGCGAGCACGTCCGGAAGCACGATACAGACGTTGTCAGGACCGGGCGGAGAGACCGCCAGACGCGTGAGCTCGGCACGTGCGCCATGGTCTCCGGAAAGGATGCATTTCCTTTCCGGCCCAGCCTCAGAGATGTCGGAGCTTACTTGCTCATTGCGAGGAGTCCGCATCGGCGGCCTCCTCAGTAGAGCTCGCCGGCCCGGATTCGACTTCGTCTTCGAACCAGTGGGCGCGTGCGGCCATGATGATCTCGTTGCCCTGCTCTTCGGTCAGGCCATATTCGCCGAGCACGCCGCCCTTGTCCTCGGGACGGGCATCGCGGCGCGGCGGCGCGGAGCCTTCGCGGCGGCGCTGCTCCTGGCGCTTCTTGGCGATCAGTTCGTCGGTGGCGAGATCGGCCAGATCGTCGAGCGTCAGGATTTTCGCCTTGCCCAGCGTCACCAGCATCTGCTCGGTGATGTGCGGCAGTTCGGCGAGCGCATCCTCGACACCCAGCGAGCGGCGCAGTTCGCGCGCGGCCTCGTCGCGGCGCTCGAGCGCCTCGAGTGCGCGGCTCTGCAATTCTTCGCCCAGTTCGTCATCGAAGCCTTCGATCCCGGCGAGCTCGCTGACGTCGATGTAGGCGACCTCTTCCAGATCGGTGAAGCCCTCTGCTACCAGCAGCTGCGACAGCGTCTCGTCGACGTCGAGCTCTTCCTCGAACATCTTCGAACGCTCGGTGAATTCGCGCTGACGCTTTTCGCTGGCTTCCTGCTCCGTGAGAATGTCGATCTGCGAGCCAGTCAGCTGCGAGGCCAGACGCACGTTCTGGCCGCGGCGACCGATCGCGAGGCTGAGCTGGTCGTCAGGCACCACCACTTCGATGCGGCTCTCTTCCTCGTCGATCACGACGCGGCTGACGGTCGCGGGCTGAAGCGCGTTGACCACGAACGTCGCGGTGTCCTCGCTCCACGGGATGATGTCGATCTTCTCGCCCTGCAGTTCCTGCACGACGGCCTGCACGCGGCTGCCCTTCATGCCGACGCAGGCGCCGACCGGATCGATGCTGCTGTCACGGCTGATCACGCCGATCTTGGCGCGCGAACCCGGGTCACGCGCGGCAGCCTGGATGGTGATGATGCCGTCGTAGATCTCGGGCACTTCCTGCGCGAACAGCTTCTTCATGAAGTCCGGGTGTGCGCGGCTCAGGAAGATCTGCGGACCGCGGTTCTGACGCTCGACGCGCAGGATCAGCGCCCGCACGCGCTCGCCGACGCGGGCGGCTTCGCGCGGGATCTGCTGGTCGCGGCGAATCACGCCTTCTGCGCGGCCCAGGTTGACGATCACGTGGCCGAACTCGACCGACTTGATCACGCCCGTGATGATCTCGCCGGCGCGGTCCTTGAATTCCTCGAACTGGCGATCACGCTCGGCATCGCGGACCTTCTGGAAGATCACCTGCTTGGCCGACTGGGCATCGATGCGGCCCAGATCCACGGCAGGCAGCGGATCGACGATGAAGTCGCCGATCTTGGCGCCCGGCTGCAGCTTCTCGCCCTGCTTGATATCGACCTGCTTGAAGTAGTCCTCGACCTCCTCGACCACCTCGACCACGCGCCACAGGCGCAGATCGCCGGTGCGCGGATCGAGCTTCGCGCGGATGTCGTTCTCGGCGCCGTAACGGTTCCGCGCCGACTTCTGGATCGCTTCTTCCATCGCCTCGATCACGATCGACTTGTCGATCATCTTCTCGGTGGCGACCGAGGTCGCAATCGCGAGCAGCTCGGCGCGGTTGGCGGAAATCGCACTGGCCATTCTAGTCTTCCTGCTTTGCGAGGAGGTCTTCCCCGTCTTCCAAATCCAGATCTTCGAATTCTTCTTCGTCGGCCCCGCTGGTGTCCAGCGGGCGGCTCGCAGCGATCAGGCGATCGGTCAGCACCAGCCGCGCCGATTGCACGTCCGCGAACGGAAACGAAACCCGGCCCGACTTTTTATCGTCGAGCAATACGGTTTCGCCATCCAGCCCCGCAAGATCGCCGTGAAGCGTCTTGCGATTGCCTTCAACGGGCGACGTGAGCTGAACCTTCGCCTCGTGGCCGGCCCAGTTCACATAATCCTTGAGCCGGGTCAGCGGCCGGTCGATCCCGGGCGAGCTGACTTCGAGCCGGTAGGCGTCCGCGATCAGCACGTCGCCCGCTTCCTCGAGGGCATCGAACCGGTCCGACACGCGGCGCGACAGCGCGGCGCACTGGTCGAGAATCAACTGCCCGGTCGCGGGGTTCTCGGCCATGATCTGCAGCGTCATCTCGTCGCCATCGCCCACTTCGCTACTCTTGAAGATCCGCACGCGCACGAGATCGAAGCCCAGGGCGATAACCTCGGGCTCGACGACTTCGGTGATGCGCTCCAGATCGGCCAAGCAAAACTCCGCGAGAATCTCAAAACCACGGACAGCATATGCGGCAGATCGCGCCGAAACCCGAAGGTGCCGGCCCGGCGCTGCATGACAATGTCGGGTATGGCGGTGAGATAGGGGAATTGGGGGCGGATTGCAAGCGCGCGTTGTGGTGGTGCGCGTCCGAGGTTCACCGCAACAACGCAGCCCCGGTTTGATGAACGCGTCCCGGCCCTGCGGTTTAATCGAACTACAACATCTCGATTATGAATTTTTTTTCACAAGGAAACCGTCATTATCGCTCAACAGCGCAACGATTACATCACAGATACGAAACCGTCAGAGTTTTGTAACAGTTGTCTGGACAGGGCATTGGCCATCGGATGTTTACAGGCAAATCACGCGATGCACGCGTTTGGAACGCCAAGAGACTTCAGGCGGGAATCAGGCGAGTGTGCTTGCTGCCAGGACTTCAAGACGGCAACATCTCTGCATGATCGATGTATGTGACCATCTTCAGGCGATGGGTGGACTCCACGCGATGATATCGTTTCGCCGCATTGCTTTTGACGCACCGTCATTTGTCGATTATCTTGATCCGACAACAAAAGTGGGATGGATGATGCTATGAAAAGTCTACGGACGGCTTTGATTGCGGCTGCTCTTCTGGCGAGCGGCTCGGCGCAAGCGGCAACGACATTTACCGACGGCAGTTTGTCAGATTTTACCCAGGCGACGTTGTTCACGAACACTGCGGGATTGACCATCGATACCACAGGCCCGGCGCTGGAACTGACCATAACGCAGCCGGGCACGGCGACTGCGGGGAGCACGGTTCTCGCCGTCGGGCTGGTCGAGAGCCTGTTTACCTATGATCCGGCGACTCAAGGCAAGATCGACGCGATCAACGCGTCGGTGCTCAAGGATTTCAGCGCCAACGTCAGCGACGCCGTCGTGTCCCCGGGGGCGCCTTTCACGTTCAACAACACCTTTCGCCCTCTGATCGAGCAGGGCGGGCAATTCTATTCGGGATTCTTCGTGTCGCCGACATCGCTGGTCGCACCTGCGGGGAGCGGCTCGACGACGGGTGCCCACAGCATCGGCGGCACGGGTCTGACGGCGAGCAGCTTCTCTTTGTTCGATCCGGCAACCGGCGCCTTCAACGCGGCGGTCCACCCGGATTTCTCGAGCAGCGGCAGTGCCCTCACTTTCGGCCTGTTCCAGGTCCTCGGCTCGACGAACCCGGAAAGCAGCACCGTGATCGCTGACTACAGCAACTACAAGGTCACGGTTTTCTCGGCGGTCCCGGAAAATGCCAGCTGGGAAATGATGATCGGCGGCTTCGGCCTGATTGGCGGCCTGATGCGGCGACGCGGAAGGCTCGTCGTCAGCTAAGCGCCGCGCTGACCTGCACCCAGACCTTGCCGACTGCTGATGCAGCCGGTGAGGTCGCCGCAAACGCCGCCAGCGGCTTGCGCTCGACCGCCATCCGTTCGACCACGCTGGCCTGCGGGATCGCGGGCCAGTCGGGCTGAGCCTCGACGATCTGGCGGTGGAGCGTCTTGCGGCGGTCGACCATCGAGAACACCGGCAGCAGCGCGGGCGGCTTCTTGTGATAGGCGGCCAGATGCTCGCGGACCTGCTCCAGCGTGCGGATCGACAGCGGCGCTGGAACAAGCGGGACCACCACCAGGTCGGCCGCGCGAAAGATCTGGTCGGACAGTTCGCCCAGCCCCGGCGGACAATCGAGGATGACGATGTCGTAAGCCGGCGCCAGATCGTCGAGCAGCTTCTTGAGCCGCTTGGGCTTGTCCGCCTCGGCCAGCGCGGCGTCGAGTTGACGCAGCGACAGGTCGGCGGCGATCAGGTCGAGCCCGGCGATCGCGGTCGGCTGGACCAGCGTGGCCGCCGCAGTCGTCTTCGAGAAGATGCGCTTGGCCTTGGACGCACCCGCATCGGCACCGAGCAGGAAGGTCGCCCCGCCCTGCGCATCGATGTCCCACAACAGCGTCCGCTTGCCTGCGCGCGCCGCCGCGTCCGCCAAATTGACGGAAAGACTCGACTTGCCGACGCCGCCCTTCATCGAATGAACTGCAACGATATGCGCCATTTCGGTCAAGACTCCGCTGCCCCCATCTGGTTGGCCCAAGGCTCGGCGATGTACAACCGGCAAGGTGCGACGAGAATATGACGGATGTCAGCAACCGGCTGTCACGACAGTTCCGACGCAGGCGTTCATCTGTCTCGACAACGGGCATGGGGAGGATTGGGCCAATTGGTCGCGCTGGTATCGACGGTGGCCTATCTCGGGCTCGATGCGCGCAGCGTCGAGGTGCAGTGCCAGATCGCGCCGGGCATGCCGAGCATCGCGCTCGTCGGCTTGCCCGACAAAGCCGTGAACGAAAGCAAGCAACGCGTGCAGGCGGCGCTTTCGGCGATGGGGCTCGCGCTGCCGCCCAAGCGGATCATCATCAACCTCTCGCCGGCCGACCTGCCCAAGGAAGGCTCGCACTACGACCTGCCGGTGGCGCTGGCATTGCTCGCGGCGATGGGCGTGACCGATGCCGAGTTGCTCGCGGACTACATCGCGGTGGGCGAACTCGCGCTGGACGGCCGGATCATCGCCTCGCCCGGCGTGCTGCTCGCCGCGATCCACGCGAGCGCTGCGGGCAAGGGCCTGATCTGCCCGGCCGCTCAAGGCGCCGAAGCCGGCTGGGCGAGCGGCATCGGCGTGCTCGCCGCGCCAGACTTGATCAGCCTGCTCAATCACCTCAAGGGCACGCAGGTCCTGCGCCCGCCTCCGCCCGGAGAGGCGATCGAACCTCCGAAAGGCCCGGATCTCAAGTCGGTAAAAGGCCAGGAGACCGCCAAGCGTGCGTTGGAGATCGCGGCTTCGGGAGGGCACAACCTATTGATGATCGGCCCGCCAGGCGCGGGCAAATCGCTGCTCGCCGCGTGCCTGCCCGGTATCCTGCCCGAACTGACCGCGTCGGAGGCGCTCGAAGTCTCGATGGTCGCATCGGTGGCGGGCACATTGGAAGACGGACGGATCAGCCGCGCGAGGCCGTACCGAACGCCGCATCATTCGGCCTCGATGGCGGCTCTGACCGGTGGGGGCCTGCGCGTGCGGCCGGGCGAGGTCAGCCTCGCGCATCTCGGCGTGCTGTTCCTCGATGAGCTTCCCGAATTCCAGCGCCCGGTGCTCGATTCGCTGCGCCAGCCGCTGGAGACCGGCGAAGTCACCGTCGCGCGCGCCAATGCGCACGTGACGTTCCCCGCGCGTGTGCAGTTGGTCGCGGCGATGAATCCGTGCCGCTGCGGGCACCTCGGCGATGCCGCGCTGGGCTGTAGTCGCGCGCCAAGGTGCGGCGCTGATTATCAAAGCCGCGTGTCGGGGCCACTGCTCGACCGGATCGACCTTCACGTCGATGTCGATCCGGTCAGTGCCGCCGACCTCTCGCTACCGCCGCCTGCCGAAGGATCGGCCGAAGTCGCCGCCCGCGTCGCCGCCGCGCGCGCGGTGCAGACCGAGCGCCTCGCTGGCACCGGCGCGCGCACCAATGCGGAACTCGACGGAGATGCACTCGAACGCTTCGCCACGCCCGACGAGGCCGGGCGCCGGCTGCTGATGCAAGCCGCCGAGGCAATGCGGCTTTCGGCACGGGGTTATACCCGCATGCTGCGCGTCGCACGCACCGTGGCGGACCTGTCGGGCGCAGACGGGATCGGCCGCATCCACGTCGCCGAGGCGCTCAGTTATCGCAGGCAGCCGCCGCGCGCGTGATGCGGCTTGAGTGTGCGGGCCGAGCCCGGCACACGGGCGGGGAGGATGTTCAAAGGAAGGTTTCTGCTCATGACCGCACCCAATCTCGGCAAAGTCGGCATATGGTCGATGGAACTGCGCTTCACCCCCGATCGCGGCGCGGTGGCGGACGCGGCGGCCGAGCTGGACGAGCTTGGCTACGGCGCGCTGTGGGTGCCAGGCGGGATCGACGATCAGGTGCTGGGCGACATCGGCCGGTATCTCGACGCGACCAAGCGGATCGTGGCCGCCACGGGCATCATCAACATCTGGAAGCAGACGCCCGCGGACGTGGCGACCTGGTTCAAGGCTCAGGCGCCCGAGCACCAATCGCGCACGATGCTGGGGCTCGGCGTCAGCCACTTGCCTCTGATCGGCGATGAGTGGACGAAAGTGAAGCCGCTGACACAGATGCGCGCGTATCTCGACGGTCTCGACGCCGCCGGTGTGCCCCGTGAGAACCTCAGCCTCGCAGCGCTCGGGCCGAAGATGGTGGCGCTTTCCGGCGAACGCACCGCCGGCGCTCATCCGTATCTGGTCCCGCCCGAGCATTCGGCGATCGCTCGCGAGATCCTAGGGCCGGGCAAACTGGTCGCGCCCGAGCAGGGCGTGGTGCTGGCGACGGATCCCGATATTGCGCGCGGCGCGGCGCGCAAGGCGCTCGATCACTATCGCTACATGCCCAACTACCGGAACAGCTGGCTGCGGCTGGGTATCCTCGAGGCGGATATCGACGCGCTCAGCGACGGCTTTATCGATACGCTATTCGCCTGGGGTACGCCGGAAAAGATCGCAGAGCGGGTGAAGGCACATCACGACGCCGGGGCGGATCACGTCTGCCTGCAAGTGATTCCGACGAACCCGGATGGCGGGTTGTCAGCGGCGCGGGCCGCCTGGCGCGAACTGGCGGCGGTGCTGGTGTAAAGCCGAGTTCGCCCATTCCCGCTTGCGGGAGGGGTCGGGGAGGGCCTGTTGGACTGTTGCACGAACGTGGAACGGGCCCTCCCCTAACCGCTCCCGCGAGCGGAGTGGAACTATTCCGATGCGGTCGCTTCTGCCTCATCGGTCGCGCCGGCGGCGGCGGCGTCGCTTTCGCGCGTTTTGAGATCACTATCGAGCGCCGCCGCCTCGCTTCCCAGTGCCGCCTGCACGCTGGCGTAACGCTCGTCGAAGCTCGGCTCGTGGTGACAGCCTGCGCACAGCAGGAGCGCCGCTGCACTCACAACCCACCGCATCAGTAGTTCTTCTTGATCCGCACGCTGAGGTTGGTGAGCCCGGATCCGCCCGCCTGGCCCAGCGCTGACAGCCACTTGGTGAAGCTCACCTCGACCTGCGTCGCGGTGAAGCCCTTCGCGTCGGTGATGAGCTCCACATAGACATTGTTGGTGATGTACTGACCGGCCGAAAGCGCGGTGCCGCGTCCGGTGGTGGCGTCGGGCGAGAGGATGCGCAGCCTGCTGATCCCGGTCGCCGAGCGCAGCTTGCCGAGCGGGTTGAGCCCCCCGCCAGACCCGCGCAGCGAGTTGAGAGACGAAGCCAGCTGGACCGCCTGCAGCGCGGTCAGGTTCTCGACCGAACTGCCGAACAGGATCCTCGAAACCACCTCGTCCTGCGGCAGGCTTGGGCTCGATGTGAAGGTGATCTGCGGGTTGAACGCCTCGCCGCCGACATTCACCGTGACCGTGATATCATCGATATCCTGGCTCGCGACGATGTTGAGCGTCGGATCGATGGTCTGGCCGCCATTGAAGACGATCAGACCTGTCGTCAGGTCGAACGACTTGCCCGCGAAATCGAGGTTTCCGCGCACGAGTTCCACTTGCCCCGAGAGCACCGGGGCGCTGGCGGTCCCTTGGACCTTGAGGTGCATGCTCCATTCGGAATCGAGGCCCATGCCCGACACGTAGAGCTTCTCCGGCGCAACCACCGCGAGGTCGAGCCGAAGCGAGCCGAGGAAGCTTGCGCTGGCTTGCGGTGCCGGTTCGTCACCCGTGATCCGGTGCGGGCCCAGGGGCGGCTTGAAGCGCACGCCGGTCAGCGTCGGAATGTCGGCAGCACCCTGGCGCACGATCTCATAGCGCGTTTCAGGCAGCTTCAGAGTGCCCGAAAGCAGCGCCGGTTCGGTCGCGGTCTTGGTCAGATGCAGATCGCCGGTCGCCTCGGCGCTCACCGCCTCGCTCTTGGCGAGCTGCGCGCGGTCGAGAGTGACCGTGAGGTCCATCGGATAGCCGCTGGCGGCAGCAAGGCTGACGTAGCCTGATGCCTTGATGGTGCCCGCGCCGGCGTTTGCGTTCATGCTTTTGACCGTGAAGCGGTCACCCGTGAACGCACCGTCGAGCGCGAGATGGCTGAGCCGGGTGCCGTAGGCCTGGTTCTCATACGTCAGGTCGTTAGCGCGGATGACGCCGGTGAGGCACGGCGCATCGACCTTGCAGGAGAAGTCCGCCGCGACGCCGATCGGGCCGGAGACTTTCTGTCCGACCAGTCCGGCGAACGAGGCAAGCGTGTCGGACGGACCGTTGAAGCGGATGCCGCCACCCAGTGGCGCCGCCATCATCCGGCTTGTCCAGGTGCCCGCGCCGGGGCCGAGCGGCCGGAGCGATACCTGCAGCCGGCCGATCACCGCGCCCTGTTGGCGCAGTACGGCGCCCGCTTGCGCACCGTCGGGCATCAAGCGGCCGACGAGATTGACGTCGACCGGCGTGCTGACCGTCGCGGCGGTGGTGCGCGTGAAGTGGCTGATCGTCAGCCGCGCATCGGCATGCGGGAATGCGTCGGCACTCTCCTGGCTGAAGTCGAGCACGCCGGTGGCGCTGCCGCCGATGCCATAGCCGGGCATGAAGGCATTGATCAGATTGAGGTCCAACCCTTCCATCCGGCTCTGCAGCTTGATGCCCGCGCCGTAGCTTCCGGCCAGATCGACGTGACCGGTGCCGACGTCGACCCGCGTGGGCAGAAGCTCGTAACTGCCGTTCTTGCGGGGGATTACCCGTGCCGGGGTATCGGTCTTGAAATCGACCCCGCGCGTACGCCCGTCGAGCATCGCGCGCCACATGTCGGGCTTCAGATCGACGTTGGCAGCGAGGCGGAATGGCAGGCCGGTACTGCCTTCGATCACCGCCTTGGCGTGGCCCGAACCGTTGCGGTAATCGACGATCACCCGCGCGGCATCGAGGTAATAGCTCTGGTACGTGGTGTCGGACAGCTGCGCGTCGGCGACGATGTAAGGCTTGTCGTATAGCACGATCCTCGCGTCGATGATCGCGGAGCCGATCGAGATGTGCGTGGTGCCGGGCATGGTTGTCGCGTTGGCGCGGATGTTGACCAGCGCTTCCTGATACTTGCCCTGGGCATCCAGCCGGACGAGGCCTCCCAGGCCGTTGCCCTTGGCGGTGAGAATGCCCGAGAACGGACCTGCGGCGGTCTGCTGCAGATTGCCGGCGAACGCGATCCCGCCAAGGTTCGCGCTGTCGATCTGAACCGATAGGCGCCCCTTGGTCTGGAGCAGCACGTTGGCGGTCAGCGGGCCGTAATCGGTGCCGGCTTTGGCTTTCAGGCGGTAGCCGCCGTTCGATCCAATCACTTCGGCGTCGAGGTTGGCGAGGCCGATGCCCAGCCCCGGATGCTCGGCGGTGACGAAGGCATGCGGCGCGGACACCGTACCTGCGACGCGCACGCCGATCTTGCCGTATTGGGTCGAGATCGCATTCGCCTTGAGCGCGATCTGGCCTTTGGTCGAATACGTACCGCTGCCGCTGGTCACCCGCAGCAACGGCGCGACGAGGCGCAAATTGGCGAAGCGCACCACGCCGTCGGTGCCGTAGCCCACGTCGGTCGAAGCGACCGCGTTTCCGCCGAGGAAGCTCGCAACGCCGCTGTTGAACAGCTTGGTCGATCGGACGCGGACTTTGCCGGTCATCGCGAAGCCGCTTGCGCCGACAGCACGCAGCTTGGCATCGGTCTGGATGTCGAACACGCCCAGGCTCTCGATCCGGTAATTGTCGATCTTGCCGTTGACCGCGCCAGTGTAGAGCCCCTTGGCCATGTCGGCGAGCAGGATCAGCTTGGCGTCGATCCGGTCCGAACGGATGCGCATGTTGTCCGAGAGGATCTTGCTGCCCTTTATCGCGATGTCGCCGTTGAGGCTGACGTTCGCAAGCTGACCGCCCGCGACCGCATCGAGCCCGGTGATCCGCGCGACGTGCGCCGCGACCGGGATCAGGATGTGCTGTGCATCGACCGTCGCCGCGCCGTGAGCGCTGAGGTGCTCGAGCCCCATGTCGTTCATGACTATGCGATCGGCGCTGATCACGTAATCGACCTTGGGCGTGGCGAATGCGCCGTTGAGCGTTCCCAGGAACTGAATTCCCGCGCCGCTGAGCTTTGGCGCGATCGCCGAGGGCTTGAGCAGCACGAACGCAAGCTTGAAGTCCTTGAAGCTGTTGTCCGACAGGTCGACCGTGCCGTCAGGCGCGAGCGTGAAGGCGTCGCTGGAGATCGTGCCTGTGACTTTGGCTCTGCGATTGCCGAGCACCGCGGACAGGGCGACGTCGGTTTGCGGCCCAAGCAGGCTCGCAGTCGCGCCGTTGACCAGCCGCGATACGTACGTCGGCCCGCGCATGGTGATCGTGCCGTTGGTGCCAAGCAGTTGCAGCCGCGTCAGCGGCGCACCGCCCAGATCGGTATCGATCCGGCCTTTCCAGCCGCTCCACGCGCCGTTGCCCGCGGCACGCACGGTCAGCGGTTGCTTGAGTCCCGCCAGCGCGGTGATCACGCCCTTCTGCGGAGCGTCTAGTTGCAGGTTGAAGTTCAGCTTGTCCTGATCGGGCACCGCGTCGAGCGTGAGCGCGATCTTGTCGCCGCCGCCGCGATCAGCACCCGCGATGGTTGCGCCGTTGAAGCGGATCTGCGCGCGGCCGCTGGCGATGTGCGCGGCGCCGTCGAGCGAAGCGACCCGCGTCGCGCCCGAAACCGGGGGCGCGGCAATGAAGCGATCGACGTGAAGGTGGCCGATATCGATATCGAGATCGGGCAGGAGCGGCGTGTTGGGCGGGCTAGGCGGCGTCACGTTGAAGGCCGGATTGCGCCGCAGGATCATCTGCTGGGCGAACGCGGTGCGAACATCGACATGCTTGTTCAGATACGCGAACGGGCGCCAATCGACGCGCACTTCGGGCGAGTAGAGGAATTCGCCCTTGGGATCGCGGATCGACAGGTCCTCGAGCACCATTTGCCCATAGATCGAGCCCTCGATCCGTCCGATCCTGATCTGCATCCCGCTCGCGAACTTCAGCCCGTCGATCTGGTCGGCGACGAACCTCCGCCCCGGCGCGGTATCGAGCCCGAACAGCACGAGCGCGAGCAACAGGACGATGCCGAGCAGCGTCAGCGCGATCCACTTCAGGATACGCAGAGGCCAGCTGCGGCGATGGATGACGACCGTCTCGCCCTCAGGCGTCTCGACGGGCCCGGTCACGACCTCGTCGGCCATCAGAACGCTTGTCCGATCGAGACGTAGACGTTGATCCGTCCCTCACCCGGCTGGCGGTTGATCGGTGTGGCGACATCGAGCC
>CAJCHR010000082.1 GCA_903970225.1 Actinobacteria bacterium 21-64-8
CGCGGCTTCGAGGACCATTACAGCGACATCGTCGACTTCATCGTCCGAGGCACGCACCGCGCCTGGGAAGAAAAGGACATCGGCTACGTCTACGATTTCTACAAACACAACATCCTGATCCGCGACGAGGCCGGCACGCGCAGCGGCCGCGACGGCGTGATCGCCGGCTGCCTGGGGCTTATGAACGCCTTCCCCGACATGAAGTGGGTGCCCAGCGAGATCATCTGGGCGGGCGACGACGAAAACGGCTTCCACACCTCGCACCGCAGCTTCTTCGTCGGCACCAACACGGGCTGGAGCGCGTTCGGGCCGCCGACCGGCCGGCGCTGCTCGTGGTGGGTGGTCGCCAATTGCGTGACGCTGGGCAACGAGATCTACGAGGAGTGGGTGATCGAGAATGCGGCCAGCATGATCCAGCAGCTCGGCCTCGACGTCCGCGCGGTGGCCCGCGAGACGGCCAACACCCTCGACCTCGACAGCTTCGCACTGATCGGCGCGGGCGAGGTCGACCGGCTGCGCGGCCAGAGCAAGCCCGCCCATCTGCCGCCCTCCACCGCCGCCGGCTTCGACCCTGAGGATTTCGTGCGGCGGATGCTCCACTACGTCTGGAACTGGCGCCTGATCGGCACGGTGCGCGAGTATGTCGCGCCGACCATCGCAGCTTACGGCCCGAGCGCCCGCGAGAGCTTCGGCATCGGCGACTACATGCACGGCATCGTCGCTCGCCTCGCGATGTTCCCGGATCTCAGCCACACGGTCGAGGACGTCTACTGGATGGGCAACGACGCCGAGGGCTACATGGTCAACGTGCGCTGGACGGTGATCGGTACGCACACCGGTTACGGCGTCTATGGCAAGCCCACCGGCCGGCGGGTGCGCATGTGGGGGATCACGCACTTCAAGATCAAGGATGCGCGGATCGTTGAGGACTGGACGATGTTCAACGAGTTCTTCGTCCTCCAGCAGCTCTATCGCGACGAGCCGCTCGTCGCGGACGCAGGCTAGCTTCGGCTGGGCGGAGCGCATCATGACTGAAGCCACACCTTCTCATGCAGGGCCCTTCGACGTTGCGGTGATCGGCGGCGGCGTGGTCGGCTGCGCGACTGCGCGGCGCTTCGCTCTGTCGGGCGCGCGCGTGGTGCTGATCGAGAAGGCGGCCGACATCCTGGAAGGCGCGAGCAAAGGCAACAGCGCCTTGCTCCACACCGGCTTCGATGCGCCGACCGGGAGCGTGGAACTGGCGCTGATGCAGCGGGGCCGCGACGAATATCTGGCCATCCGCGAGAGCCTCAACCTGCCCTTGCTCGAAACCGGCGGAATGGTCGTCGCCTGGAGCGAGGAGGAAGAGGCGAAGCTCGATGCGATCGAGGCGCAGGCCCGCGCCAACGGCGTCCACGATGTGCGGCGGCTTGGCGCGGCGGAAGCGCTGGCGCGCGAGCCGGGCCTGGCACCGACGCTTCGCGCTGCGCTGCTCGTGCCGGGCGAGCACGTGATCGATGCATGGTCGGCGCCGCTCGCCTATCTGTTCCAGGCTATCGCGCATGGTGCCGCCGTGCGGCGCGGGACGGAAGTGCTCGGCGGGCGGTTCGACGGCGCGCGGTGGCGCCTGGAGACGAGCGCCGGCGCGATCGAGGCGACCAGCGTGATCAACTGCGCGGGCCTCTACGGCGATCATGTCGAGCGTCTGTGCCTGGGCGATGCCTCGTTCGAAATCCGGCCGCGCAAGGGCCAGTTCGTGGTGTTCGACAAACCGGCCGCAAAGCTGCTGCGCACGATCATCCTGCCCGTGCCGACCGAGCGCACCAAGGGCGTGGTCCTGTGCCGCACCATCTGGGGCAATCTGCTCGTCGGCCCGACCGCGGAAGAGCAGCAGGAGCGTGACCGGGCGACCGTGGAGCAGGCCACGCTGGAGGCGCTGATCGCGCGCGCGGTCGAGATCCTGCCCGGCCTGGCCGGAATGCCGGTCAACGCGGTCTATGCCGGATTGCGCTCGGCAACGGAGCAGAAGCATTATCGCTTGCGGCACGAGCCCGAGCGCCATTGGCTGAGCCTCGGCGGCATCCGCTCGACCGGGCTCACCGCCGCACTGGGCCTTGCAGCTTATGCGGCGGAACGCCTGGGGTTTGCGCAAGATGCCGCGCAGCACGCCGCGCCCGTACCCAACCTTGCCGAGCACGAGGAACGGGACTGGCAGCGTCCGGGCTACGACGCCATCGTCTGCCACTGCGAATTGGTCACACGCCGTGAGATCGCCGCCGCATTCGATGGCCCGCTGCCGCCGACCACGCTCGGGGGATTGAAGCGCCGGACGCGCGCGACGATGGGCCGCTGCCAGGGCTTCTATTGCGGAGCGCAGGTTCGTCAGATCCTCGCGGAGCGCGCGCATGGCTGATCAGGCGGACTGGGATGTCGTGATCGTCGGCGGCGGTCCGGCGGGCTTGGCGTCCGGCATCGCCTTGCGAGAGGCTGGCGTGAGCAAAGTGCTGGTGCTCGAACGCGAGGAGGAGGCCGGCGGCATCCCGCGCCAATGCGCGCACCCGCCTTATGGGATCCGCGAGTTCGGTCGGCTGATGACGGGGCCGGTCTTCGCGCGGCGCGTGCGCGAACGGGCCGAGGCGGCGGGGGTCACCGTGGCCCTGCGCCACAGCGTAACCGCTCTGCTCCCTGGCGGGCGGCTCGCCGTCGCCGCACCGGATGGGGTTCGGGAGATCAGGGGAAAGCGCGTGATCCTGGCGACGGGGGCCCGCGAAACGCCGCGATCGGCGCGGCTGCTGTCCGGCGCGCGCCCGCTCGGCGTGATGAACACGGCGACGCTGCAGGACTGCATCTATCTGAAGGGCATCACGCCCTTCCGGCGGCCGGTGCTGGTGGGCACCGAACTGGTCGCGCTCTCCGCTCTGCTCACGTGCGTGCGCCACGGGATACGTCCTGCCGCCGTGATCGAGCGCGATGCGCGGGCCACGGCGCGCTGGCCGCTGGGGCTTTTCCCCCGGATGATCGGCGTGCCGCTGCTCACGCACAGCCGGGTCACCGGGATCGAAGGACGCGACCAGGTTGAGGCGGTGCTGGTCGAGACGCGCGGCTCCGTCCGGCGGATCGCATGCGACGGCGTGATCCTATCCGGCTGCTTTCTCCCCGAAGCGTCACTGGTCCGCGCGTCGCACCTCGCGTTCGATGCGGCGACCGGCGGGCCGAGCGTCGATCAACTCGG
>CAJCHR010000083.1 GCA_903970225.1 Actinobacteria bacterium 21-64-8
GCGGCCTTGCGCACCGCATTCCACGCGGCCAGAACCGCCTCGACGGTGCGCGCGCCTTCCTCATCGCTGGTGGCAATCGATGTAACCGACACGCGCATGACCCACTGCCCGCGCCACTGCGACGAGCCGATGAAAGCCACCGCATCCTCCTGAATCCGCGCGATCGTGGCCAGCGTCAGGCGGTCGGCCTCGGCCGGATCGTCGTTCGGCCCGAAGCGGATCATGAACTGGTTAAGCTCGACCGGGCAAACCAGCACTGCGCCTTCGGCCACTGCGATCGCATGCGCCATGTCGGCGGCGACGCGGCAGTTGCGTTCGACCATTTCCGCGACACCGGAGCGGCCGAGCTGCCGGATCATCGCCCAGGTCGCGAAGCCGCGTGCGCGACGCGACAACTCGGGGACGTAGGCGGAAGGATCGCGCTCGGCCCCTTCGGGCGGCGGCAGGTAGCTTGCGGAGACTGCCATCGCCCGCCGGTGCGCTTCTGCGTTCCTGACGACCGCGAAGCCGCAATCGTACGGCGTCTGCAGCCACTTGTGGCCGTCGGTGGCCCACGAATCCGCAAGCTCCACGCCGCGCGTGAGATGCGCACGATCCGGCGCGGTCTGGGCCCACAGGCCGAACGCGCCGTCCACATGCAGCCACGCTCCGGCCGCGCGGGCGAGCGGCGCGATCTCGGCGAAGGGGTCCGAGGCGCCGGTGCAGATCTGCCCGGACTGCGCGATCGCAATGACCGGCCCCTCGCCTTCCGTCAGCGCGCGTTCGAAGTCTGCCGGCAGCATCCGGCCCAGCGAATCGGTCGCGACCGTGCGCACGCGCCTGGCACCGAGCCCGAGGTATTTGAGCCCGGAGAACACGGTCGCATGAGCATCCGCGCCGATCAGCACGCGTACCGGCGGCGCGCCGAACAGCCCGTCCGCCTCGACATCCCAGCCCACCTGGCGCAGCACCTCGCTGCGCGCGGCGGCAAGGCAGACGAAGTTCGCCACCGTTGCGCCGGTGACGAAGCCCACCGAGCTTTCGCGCGGCAGGCCCAACAAGTCGAGCACCCAGCCCGCTGCTACGGCTTCGACCGCGCTTGCCGCGGGTGCGGCCATGAGGTTGGCGGCGTTCTGGCCCCAGGCGGAGGCAAGCCAGTCGGCAGCCACGCCCGTGGGGTGCGAATTGCCGATAACCCATCCATAGAACCTCGGGCCGGTGCTCGCCCGGATACCGGGCGTGGCTTTCTCGACCAGTTCGGTGATGATCGCCTCACCGTCGCCGCCATGCTCAGGAAGCGGCGCGTCGAACGCGGCGAGCATCGCCGCATAGCCGGCGACCGGCGTCTCGGGTGCATCGGCGACCCACTCGCGGTATGCGATCGCGTGTTCGGCCGCGAGCGCCATCGCCGGACGCGGGGCTCCGAGGGTTGGGGATCCTTCAAGGACGATGTCCTGCTCCATGGCGCACTCCGTCGACCGCCTTGGCCGCTTGCCTTGCCGGGACCGGTCCCCTAGCAGCCGCGCATGGAGCAGTCTTCCCGGATCATGCGGCTGAAGTTCCGCGCCTGGCACCGCGGCACGCGTGAGGCGGATTACCTCATGGGCGGATTCTTCGATCGATACCACCAAGGCTGGAGCGACGCCGAGATCGCGCTGTTCGAGGCGCTGCTCGACGAGGAAGATCATGACGTGATGGCCTGGGCGATCGGCACCGAGCCGGTCCCAGAGCGCTATGACGGCGCGCTGATGACGGCGATGCGCAAGCTCGATTACGTTGATATCCCGCGTTGATCTTGTCGGGCTTGATAGCCGCGAAATGACCACCACCTCCGCTCAGGCCGAGCTCGTCGAGGCCTGCGCGCAAAACCAAGCTTTCCAGACCCAGAATGCCTGACCTCAATCGCATCCTCTCGGCGCGTTCGCCGCTGACCCTCGCTTCGGTCGTCCGGGGCGCGCAGCCGCTTGTCATGGCCGACCTCGCTCGCGCCAATGGCAGCGGCCGGGCGGTGCTGATCGCGCCGGACGAGGCGGCAATGCGTGCGGTCGCGGATGCCGCCGATTATTTCGCGCCCGAGCTGGAAGTGATCGAGTTCCCGGCGTGGGACTGCCTGCCGTACGACCGCGCCAGCCCGGCGCTGTCGGTCAGCGCGCGGCGGCTCGCGGCGCTGCACCGGCTCCAGCAGAAGCACGCGGCGCCGCAACTTGTCGTCACCACGATCAACGCCGTGCTCCAGCGCGTGCTGACGCCGTTTCGGATCCGCGAATCGGTGCGGCTGCTCAAACCCAAGATCGACATCGGGCGCGAGAGCCTGATCGCGCTGCTTCAGCGGCAGGGTTATTCGCGCACCGATACGGTGGCCGATGCGGGCGAGTTCGCGGTGCGCGGGTCGCTGTTCGACATCTTCCCCTCGGGGCTCGATCAGGGTCTGCGACTCGATTTCTTCGGCGATGAGCTGGAGACGCTCCGGTTGTTCGATCCCGGCACCCAGCGCAGCACCGGCAGCGTGGAGCAACACCTGCTGCTGCCCGCGAGCGAGGCGCTGGTCGACGAGGACACGGTCAAGCGCTTCCGCACGCGCTACCGCGAGACGTTCGGCGCCAATGCCACCTCCGATCCGCTATACCAGGCGGTGACCGATGGGCGCCGTCTCGCGGGCATGGAGCACTGGCTGCCGCTGTTCGAGGAGAAGCTGGCAACGCTGTTCGAACACCTGTCGCCCGACGATCTGATCGTGATCGATAGCGGCGCACTGGGTGCGGGTGATGAACGGCTGAGCGACATCGCCGAATACCACGCGGCGCGCGGCGAACCTTCGGGCAAGGCGCCGGCACGCTATCGCCCGCTGGAACCCGGTGCGCTCTACCTGACGCGCGGCGAACTCGACGCGCGGCTCGGCGGCTGGCCGATCCACCGCGCCGATCCGTTCGCGCAGCCGGAGGGCGATAAGGTCGTCGACTTCGGCTTCACCAACGCGCGCGATTTCGCGCCCGAACGCGCTCGCGGCGACAATGCGTATGAAGCGGCGGCCAAGTACCTTCGGCTGACCGCGCACAAGGGTCGCAAGGCGATCCTAGCGACGTATTCCCCGGGCTCGCGCACCCGTCTTTCGGCGATTCTCGGCGAAGCCGCATCGCCTGCTCCGACGCCTGCGGCCGACTGGCAGGAAGCGCTTGGCCTTGCGGCGAAGAAGACGGCGGTAGCCGTCGTGCTACCGCTCGAAACCGGGTTCGCCAATGCGGAGATGGAGGTCATCACCGAGCAGGACGTGCTCGGCGACCGGCTGGTGCGGCGCAAGAAGAAACGTAAGAAAGACGCCGACGCATTCCTGGCGGAAATCTCCGCGCTGAGCCCCGGCGACCTCGTGGTACACATGGATCACGGCGTCGGGCGGTACGAGGGGCTGCAATCGATCCCGGTCGGCGACAGCCCGCACGATTGCGTGATGCTGTCCTATCACGGCGGCGACAAGCTCTATATCCCGGTCGAGAACCTCGAGGTGCTCTCGCGCTTCGGCTCTGAGAGCGAGGGCGTCGCGCTCGACCGGCTTGGCGGCGAGGCGTGGCAGAAGCGCAAATCGAAGCTCAAGGAGCGCATCCGCGAGATCGCGCACGAGTTGCTGCGCACCGCCGCCGCGCGCGCACTGCGCCACGCGCCCCCGCTGCTGCCCGACGATTCGTCCTACAACCAGTTCGTCGAGCGCTTCCCGTGGGAGGAGACCGACGATCAGGAGGCAGCGATCGACGCGGTGCTGGGCGATCTGGCGGACGGTAAGCCGATGGACCGGCTGGTCTGCGGCGACGTCGGCTTCGGCAAGACCGAGGTCGCATTGCGCGCCGCGTTCGTCGCGGCGATGGCAGGGCAGCAGGTGGTGGTGGTCGCGCCGACCACGCTGCTCGCGCGCCAGCATTACACCAACTTCGCCGCGCGTTTCGCCGGTTTCCCGCTCGAAGTCGGCCGCTTGTCGCGGCTGGTTCCCGAGAAGGAGGCCAAGGTCACGCGCGCGGGACTGGCCGATGGCACGATCGACCTGGTGATCGGCACACATGCGATTCTGTCGAAGTCCGTCTCGTTCAAGCAGCTCGGCCTCGTCATCGTCGATGAAGAGCAGCGCTTCGGCGTCACGCACAAGGAGCGGCTCAAGCAGCTGCGCGCCAACGTCCACGTGCTGACGCTGACCGCGACGCCGATCCCGCGCACGCTGCAGATGGCGATGTCGGGCCTGCGCGAGCTATCGACCATCCAGACCCCGCCCGTCGACCGGCTGGCGGTGCGCACCTACGTGATGGAATGGGACGACATGGTGATGCGCGAGGCGCTGCTGCGCGAGCACCATCGCGGCGGGCAGAGCTTCATTGTCGTGCCGCGCATCGCCGACATGCCCGAAGTCGAGGAATGGCTGCGCAGCACCGTGCCCGAAGTGAAGTTCGTGTCCGCGCACGGGCAGATGAACCCGAGCGAGGTCGAGGATCGCATGAGCGCGTTCTACGAGGCCAAGTACGACGTGCTGCTCTCGACCACGATCGTTGAGAGCGGACTCGATATCCCGAGCGCCAACACGATCATCATCCACCGTGCCGATCGCTTCGGACTTGCGCAGCTGTACCAGCTGCGGGGGCGTGTGGGCCGGTCGAAGCTACGCGCTTATGCTTACCTGACGACGCCCGCCGACCGTCAGCTTTCGGAGATCGCCGAGAAACGCCTCAAGGTGCTCGGCGACCTCGATTCGCTGGGCGCCGGCTTCCAGCTTGCCAGCCACGATCTCGATCTGCGCGGTGCGGGCAACCTGCTCGGCGATGAGCAGTCGGGGCACATCCGCGAGGTCGGGTTCGAGCTTTACCAATCGATGCTCGAAGACGCGATCCTCGCCGCCAAGGCCGGCGACTTCGAACGCGAACGGGATACCGGCCCCAGCCCGCAGATCACCGTCGACGCGCCGATCATGATTCCCGAGGACTACGTGCCCGATCTCGCCGTCCGCATGGCGCTCTACCGCCGCCTCAACGATGCCGACGACATGCGCGAGATCGAGGAGATGCAGGCCGAGATGATCGACCGCTTCGGACCGCTACCCGATGCGACCCAGAACCTGATCCGCCTCATCGAAATCAAACGCCAGGCGATCGAGGCGAACATCGCCAAGATAGACGTCGGCGCGAAGGGCACGCTTGTCACGTTCCACAACGATAGCTTCCCCGATCCCATGGGCCTCGTCGCTTATGCGCAGCGGCTCGAGGGAACGGTCAAACTGCGGCCGGACAACAAGCTGGTTCTTACGCGCGTGTGGAAGGATCCGAAGTCGCGGCTGCATGGGCTTTATCAGCTGACCAAGGGGTTGAGCGCGATCTTGAAGAAGCAGGCTGCCTGAAAAGGGGATCGCGCAGAGGCGCGGAGGCGCAGAAAGTCGACATTTCGCCGCCGCAGGCCATTCGATCAGAGATCGCCGTCGGGCGCTGAAGGAATGAAATGCGGATCCGCCCCGGGCACTATTTCTCCAAGCGCCTCTGCGCGATCAAATCTTCATCTTCTTGAACACAGGTTCCGGAATCGCCCGGATCACGGTCATGATCACTCTCCAGATCGGCTTGACGTATATGACGTCCCGCCGCTTCCCGATCGCTCGAAAGATCGCCTCCGCGACTTCATCGGGCTGCGCGGTCAGGCGCGGCGGCAGGTCCATGCCTTCGGTCATCTTCGTATCGACGAAGCCGGGCAGCACCGTGACGACATGGACGCCCTGTTCCGCCAACCGATTGCGCAAGCCCGACAAGAACGCGGTGAACCCCGCCTTGGCCGCACCGTAGACATAGTTCGAGGCGCGCCCGCGCAGCCCGGCGACCGAACTCACTCCCACCAGCGTACCCGAACCGCGGGTAGCGAAGCGGTTGGCCAATTCGGCGAGGACCAGCGCGGGGCCCTCGAAATTGCTGCGCAGGACCGTCACCGCGCGCGCGTGATCCGTCTGGTTCTCGGCCTGCGTACCCATCAGCCCGACCGCGCAGATCGCGATTTCGGGCAGGACCGGCAGCGCGTCCACGAACGCCGCGACATCACCGAGCGCGTCGTATTCTTGGACGCTGGCCGCCACGCCAAACCGCAGGCGAATATCGGCGGCATCGCTCTGAAGTGCGGCTGAATCGCGCGCCGCCAGCTGCACCGGATGCCCGGCCTTGGCGAAGCGATGGGCCGCTGCCAGGGCGATATCCGAACGCGCGCCGAGGATCAGGACGGGGCCTTTGGTCAAAGATTCAGCCTTTCCGATTGCAGCGAACGAAATGCCCGCGCCGTGCCGCCCGCCTCGCGCAGCGCACGGAAATCCGCGGCGCGCGGCTCCGATCGCGCGAACGTCTCGGTGCTCATGCGGCCGTCCTTGGCGAGGTACTGGCGCCCTCCGTATTCGAGCACGATCCGGTCCATCGCCCCGAACAGCGCGAGCGCCCGCGGCGAAATCGGAAAATCGAGCGCCAGCGTGTAACCCGGCATCGGAAACGACAACCCGCCCCCGCCCTTCCCGAACCGCTTGAGCACCGCCAGGAACGATCCCATGCCCGCTTCGGCGGTCAGCGTCAGCAGCCGGGCAATCCCCTCGCGCGCGCGCTCCAGCGGGATCACGCATTGGTACTGCGCAAAACCGCGTTTGCCGTAGATCCGGTTCCAGTCGGCGATCGCGTCGAGCGGATAGAAATATGTGTCCCACGGCACCAGGTCCGGGCCGGCGGCGCGGCGCCCGTTCCAGTAATAGGCCCGATTGAACACCCCCACGCTGAGCCGGTTGAGCAGCTGCGAAGGCAGCTCGAACGGTACCGCGCGGCTGCCCTTGCGCGGCGTTTCATAGGCAGTCGCGCGCGCATCCGCCGGAAGCTCGAAAAGCCGCGCGTGCTCGCCGATCATCACCAGCGAGCGTCCAAGAGCGTTGCCCGAAGCCAGACAATCGATCCACGCGACCGAGTATGTTGCATCGAGCGACGTCTCGAAAGCATCGATCGCGGCATCGAGATCGGGCGTAGGCACGGTCACCTGCCGGATCCACGCGCTCTCGACCGCGCGCAGCCGAAACGCCGCGCGCAGGATCACTCCGGTCAGCCCCATTCCGCCGATGGTCCATTCGAACAACTCGGGCTCGGCATCGCGTGAACAGCGCACCACCGTGCCGTCGGCGCGCGCGAGATCGAACCAGTCGACGAAATTGCGCATCGATCCATCGATATGATGGTTCTTGCCGTGGACGTCGGACGCGATCATGCCGCCGATCGTCACATAGCGCGTCCCCGGGGTCACCGCGGGAAACCATCCGCGCGGCAGGAAGGTCTCGATCACGTCCGCCAGCAGCACGCCGGCCTCGGCGACGAGCTGGCCGGTGCCAGCGTCGAACGCGATCATGCGGTTCATCTTCGTCATCGACAGCGTCTGGCGCGGGTTGAGCGCAGGGTCGCCATAAGCACGGCCGTTTCCCCGCGCGATCAACTCTCCGCCGGCGATGCTGCCGAGAACGACAGCCTCACTCCGACCGACCGCGACTTTGCATTCGGCGACCGGGAAGCGGCCCCACCCGGCCAGCTTCATGCCGCCTCCGCCGTCCCGGGCTGCGCCGCAAGCGCGCGGTCGGTAAACACGAACCGGCGGTCGAGATGGTATTTGGTCACATAACCGACCGTGAGCCCGAGCACCGCACCGACCTCGCGCATCGTCGGATCGTGCCAGATCAACCAGGCGCCGGTCTCCGCCGACCAGAAGATCGCGGTCGTGATCAGGCCCATCGCGGTGTAGAGCGTGAAGCGCCTGCCATCCTCGGCCACGTCCCTCGACGGCTGGTAGAAGATCCACTTCTTGTCCAGAACGTACTTGGCGACCAGCCCCGCCATCGTGCCCGCCAGAAGCGCGCCGATGAACGGCAACGTCCCCGTACCGAACCACAGCACCAGACGTTGTACGCCGAGGTTTACCGCCGTCGCAATTCCAGCGAACAGCGCATAGCGCACCACCAGCTGGCCGAGCGTCAAGACGAAGCCGCCGGGCTCAAAGCACTGCTGCAGTCACGAAACAGACGCCGGCCAGAACGCCGCAAACCTGGCTGATACGGTCGGTGAAGGCGAAAACCAGCGGATCGTCGTGCATCAGCCCGCGGGCGCCGAGCATTGCGATCCGGCTGATCCAGTAGAGCAGGATCAGGCATACGCCCCACAAGTACGAGGCGTGATGGTAAAGCGGCAGCACCGCCGGCGAATTGAGGTACAGCGCGAGCACCAGCACGGACACGTAGCCTGCCGCAATCGCCATTTGCGAGACGACTGACAGATCGTCACGCGCATAGCCCCGGCCCACGACCTTGAGAGCGCCGGAAGCGATCCCGCTCACCAACTCCGCCTGACGCTTCACGGCCGCGAGCGAGAGAAAGAAGAAGATCGAGAAGGCGAACAGCCACACCGACACCGGTATGGCGGTCGCGACGCTGCCCGCCAGAATGCGGATCGTGTAGAGCCCGGCCAGCATGCAGATATCGATGATCGGTTTTCGCTTGAGTAACAACGAATAGGCGCTGGTCGCAGCGTAATAGCCTACAACTACGAGCAGGAACCTGAGCCCGAGGGTCGCCGCGACGCCGAGGCCGGCGAGCCAGAGCCCGAGACCGAGAGCCGAGCCATGCGCGATCGGAATGTCGCCCGAAGCCAGGGGGCGTCGCCGCTTGCGCGGGTGCGCGCGGTCCGCCTTGAGGTCGAGCAAGTCGTTGATGACGTAGACGCTCGACGCGGTCAGGCTGAAGGCGATCAGCGCGAGCAGGCTTTGCGCGAACGGCAGCAGCGCGAGATGATGCGACGCGAACACCGGCACGAAGATCAGCAGGTTCTTGAGCCACTGATGCGGCCGCATCGCGCGCAGGTACGCACGCGGCTGGGCGCCGGATCCGGAGAGATGATCGGTCGGCAAACCCAGCGCCTCGGCCTTGCGGCGCAATGCGGCGCTGTCCGACACGGTGATAACCCGGTTGGCATGTGACCAGACCGAAAGGTCGGCCGGGTGATCGCCGGCATAGGCAAAGCCGCGCTCGCCGAAGCGCTCGGTCAGGAACCGCGCCTTGGCGGGGCCCTTGAGGTTGAGAGTCTCGTTCGAACCATGGACCTCGTCGAAAATCCCGAGGTGTGCGGCGATCGGCTCGGCCAAGGCAATATTCGATGCGGTGACGAGGACGGCTCGGCCGCCTGCCGCGCCCCAGCTGCGGATGTAGTCGATCACCGTCTGGTTGTATGGCAGCGTGCCGAAATCGAGCTGTGCGCGGCGCGTCAGCGCATGCTTGAGCCCGGCCTTGCCGCCGCGCAGTGCGAGAAGTGCTTCGGGCAGCGCGGTCCATCGACTTGCGATCGACGACCAGAAGCTTTCGTGCAGGAGGTCGGAGCGAAGCAGGGTCCCATCGAGGTCGACTGCAAGCACGCCGCCGGATGACGCCGTTCCGGCGCGATCGGCAATCGTCGTCTCGCCGTCAACGACCACCGCGTGCAACTCCCCGGGCCAAGCCGTATCTGTCACCAGAACTCCGCGAACCGACGCAGCCAAATCAAAAACCCCGCATGAACATCCTGCGGTTCGTACCCGGCACTCTTGCTTACCGGGCGTCCGTCAGTCGACTACACAACCGAGTTTGCCGAGAGAACCGCATCAACTGCCTAAAATATGCAGGATGCGCATATATTCCGGCACTATCCGATTTTTAATACGCGAAATGTTGGATGATGCGCAATGTCTATTCGATCCATTGACAGCCATGCGGAAAGAGATAGCGTCAGATGCGCTATGGGGGAGCTATAATGACGGTGGTACCGGCCCGGAAATCATTGCTCTATATCGGATCTTTCTTGGTTGCTATTTGGAGCATTTATATCCTGGCCAAACCGGTCGCGGGTTATAATTATGACATTTACGCGTATTTTGCCGGTCTCTCCAACCACGGCGTGGATATCTTCCACCTGGGCGACAGACCGGGACCATTTGCGGCGAATTACCTCGATTTCACGCCCGCTGATCTGGTCATCTACAAGGCCGTTTTCGCGGTCCAGGAGCGGCTGCCGCACGCGTGGTTCCTGTATCAGTTGCTGTGGGGCTGGCTTGCGCTCGCGCTGACCTGGGTGGTCGCATCACGGCAGAACCTCGAGCCGTCCCGGCTCTGGGCGCTCGCGCTGGTCGTGATCATCTCGCCCGCGTGGCTGTTCCTCTCGGCGATCTCTGGCGAGGACAAGCTGATCAACGCCGCCGTCCCCCTGCTGCTGACCGTATTGGTCCCCGAGCGTCTGATCGCGGCGGTCGTCGTCGGAGCGCTCTACGCTGGCGTTTCAGGGTTCGGGCTGCTGTACATGCCGCTGCTGGCGGTCGCTTGCTGGCACCGGTGGCCGCGGCAATGGCTGCGGCTTGGCTTGACCGGACTGATCGCAGCTTTGTTGATCGCGCTGACCTGGGTGCCTTACTGGCCCGACAGTCTGACGATGCTCGCCAATCGCACCCACCGGGAGAGCCTGCCGCCGTTCTGGTACAGCATCTGGATGCTCGCGCCGGGGCTGTTCTCACCGCTGTTGAGCAAGGGGCTGACGCTGATCGTCGTCGCCCTCGCCTCGCTCGCGTTTCTGCTCAGGCGCACCGGCTTCCTCGCCGCGATCATCGCGATCGCCTTCGCCTATTTCCTGACCACGAACTTCATGAACCACTACCGGATCGTGTCGATGCTGTTTCTGCCGCTGCTCGCGATGCGAAAGGGAACAGGCTGGTGGGTTTACGCGGGCCTCGCCTTCGTCCAGCTCAATGTCGTGCTCGGCTTCAGGCTTCTGCACATACCCTTCCCCGGCCCGCAGGCGCTGCCGTGGCGGCTCGAGCTCGAACACGTGACGCTCGCCAACATGTGTCTCGTCGCCTTTCTGGTGATGTTCTTTGTGGAGCTGGCCTCCCGCGCGGGCAAGGGATCGGGCCGAACGGGCGCAGCTCTCGCATACCCCGACAAAAAGTGAACCGGCGAACCGTCCCTCACGGGGCAGCAGCCAGCTCTATCGATCCGTCCATGCTCAGATGTCTCGACGAAACTTATATCGCGCGACCGTGATCGGCCGGGGACTTGCCCCGGCCGTCGCGAGGATCAACGACCGAAGTGGAACGTGATCGAACCGCCGTAGAACCGCGGCGCGCCGAGCGCGGCATCCTCGAAGCCCAGGCTGCTCACAAGACCCGGAACGAACGAGAAATACTTCTGCTTCGTGACGTTGGTGGCAAAGAACGCCAGGTCGATCGGCGTGCCTGCCACGCGGTCCCACGTCACGTTGAGGTTCAGCAGGTTCGTGGCCGGAGCATAGCTCAGCGACCGGATGTACGCGACCAGCGCCGGCGATGATGTCGCGGTGCCGACATAGTCGCGATCGATCGGATTGGTGATCGACTTGTCCGAGTGGGTGAACGTCGCGCCGAACGTGAGGTCGCCAACACTCTTGTCGAGCGGCAGGGTGTAGTTGCCGGTGATGTTGACCTTGTTCTTTGGGGTCAGCACCAGCGGATCGCCGACTCGGTAACCCGGCGAAGCCTCATACGGCGATCCAAGGCCACCGATCCCGGTTGGCAACACGATCGCGTCGATCCGGCTCCGGGTGTAAGCGTAGGAAACCGCAAGACTGAGCCCCTGGAACGGCCGCACCGATGCATCGATTTCGACGCCGTAGATCTTCGATTTTCCCGCATTGATATCGACCGCGGTCGGCGAGATCGAATTGGCGACGCAGTTCCCTTCGGAGTCGTGTGAGAAGCAGCTGTTGGGGTTCAGCCCCAATTGCAGCTGCTGTTTTCCCAACTTGTTGTAGAATGCGGCGACGTTGAACGTACCCGGGAATGCACCCCGGAAGCTGGTCTTGGTGCCGACTTCGAACGCGTCGACCTTTTCCTGGCTGAAGTAGGCCAGTGCGGTTGGCGCGTTGGGATTGACGCCGCCGGTGCGATAGCCACGAGCGTACTTGGCGTAGACGAGGATATCCTGGTTCGGCGTGTAGTCGAAGTCGATCAGCCAGGTCGGCGCTTTGGAATTCGAGTGCAGATTGCGCTGGCACGAACCCGCGGGCACCGATCCTCCGGCGAAATGGTTCGCAACCCCCCCACTGCTCGCGTTCGAGGCATCGGGATACGTGCAGTACGAATACTGCGGCGCTCCGGCGATAGGGACGAACGGCAGGAACGTCCCCGGCGTGGGCGCCAGCGGATAGCCCTCGATCGTCGAGTATTGGGTCGAGTCGTTGTTTTCCCGGTCCCAGGTATAACGGAAGCCGCCCGTGATCTTGAACTGGTCTGACAGCTTGTAGGTCGCCTGACCATAAAGCCCAATGTTGTGGAACGAGGTCTTACCCGTGGTGACGTTGATCGTGCCGGCATTTCTCAACCCGTTATAATACGCGTTGATCGCGTCCGGGAAACCACCGCCCGCGCCAAGCGTGCCCAGGAAGCCGCCGATACCACCCAGGAAGCCGAGGATGTCGTAGCATTGACTGGCTTGCCGTGCCGCGTCGTTGGGACAGTTCAAAAGGACGCTCGACTTCACACCAACGAGGTCGATCGGACGTACAGACTCGAGATAGGCGCCCGCCTGCCAGTTCAGCCGCCCGTTTGGCGAGTTGCCCTGGACCCGGAATTCCTCGGTGAACGTGGACTCGTTCGCGACCGGGCGGCCCGGATAGCTCAGCGAATCCGCGAAGTTGAAGTTGTACGAAGGCAATCCGGGAAACCCGAGCGCCGGAATTGCCGGTATCACCGGGCTCTTGAAGTTCTCTCCGAAGATCGGGTTGTCGAACTTCTCGTAGAGTTCCGAATAGCTGATGATGTTCTTGATCGTGATCGTATCGCTGGCACGCCAGGTGGTCGTATCGATCACCTGCCAGGTCCGTAGCAGCGTCCGCGCGTCGGCGAGAGGCTGCGAGACATCATAGAAGCCGGGTCCCTGATAACTGCTCGTGCCGGGGGTCAACTGTTGGGCCGCGAAGCTGCCAAGGCCGAACGTAGAATCCGCAGCGATCAGCTTGTGAACATCGCCATTCGTGTCCGAGCGGCTGTAGGATGCGACGATGTAGTTCTCGAGATCGGGGTCAGGTCGGCCACGATGCTGAGGCGCGCAGCCCAGTAGTTGACGTCGTCAAAATCCTTGGGCCCGACACCGCTGGTGTTGTGCAGATATCCGTCGCGTTTCATCCGATCGACGCCGAGACGGACGCGGAAGGTGTCGGACAGCGGTACGTTGAGTACTGCCTGCCCTTCGCGCATCCCGTAATTGCCGATGGCGCCCTTGACGAAGCCTTCGAACTTGTCGGTCGGTTTTTGCGGCACGAGCAGCACCGCGCCGCCCGTGGTGTTGCGGCCGAACAGCGTACCCTGCGGGCCCTTCAGCACCTGGACGTTCTGAAGGTCGAAGAACGCGCCCGGACCCGCGCCGTCGCCGGCGGGAATGCCGTTCGAGGCGGCGCGCGGTGAGACGACGTCGTTGAAGTACACGCCGACCGCCGGCGAGGTGCCGTTCTCCTGCACGAAACCGCGGATCGCGAAGCTGGAGTTCTGCGAACCGAAATTGGAGTTGGCGGTCAACGACGGCGTGTTGATCGCGAGGTCGGCGGCGTTGACCACGTTGTTCTTTGTCAATTGCGCCTGATTGAAAACGGTGATCGAAATCGGCACGTCCTGAAGACGCTCTTCGACCCGCCGAGCGGTCACGATGATATCGGCGCTGTTATCACTATTGGACTGTGCTTGTGCTGGTGCGCACGAGACAAATGCTGCCGACGCCACGAGCGTCGCACGAAAGCGCGTATTGCGCATCGCCTCTCTCCTCTTCCCTAAGGCCAATCGCCATGCTTTGCAGCGATTTTTGCCGTGTTTCGTTTGGGCCGGCGCAAACCGGATCACAAGCGCCCGCTTCGAAAATCGAAAACACTGTGCCCAGTATTTTATCGAACCTTCGCAGGGGCGATGTCCGGACAATGGCACCGCATGCAGCCCGTGATCGGAGAAAGCCCACCGCGGGGTTCGCGCCTTGATCGCAGCCGGTATGATCGCCCATGGGACGAGTTCGGGAATAGAAGGAGTGCGATCTTGACGAGCGAAACAGCGCGCGTGGCAGTGGTTACCGGAGCAAGCTCAGGCATCGGCAAGGAAATTGCCAAGGCTCTCGCCCGCCAGGGCTGGCGGGTGATCGGCACCGGCCGTGATCCGGGTCGCATCGCTGCAGCAAAGGCCGAGATTTTCGCCGCCTCCACGACCCGCGAGGTGGAGATGATCACCGTGGACTTGTCGCTCATCGCATCTGCAGAGGAGGCCGCACAGACGATCGGCTCGCTGACAGATCGCATCGATCTCCTCGTCAACAATGCCGGCGGCATGGCGAGTGAAAAGGTGTTGACGTCCGAAGGGCTCGAGGCGAACTTTGCCGGCAATCATCTCGGTCCGTTCCATCTGACGAACTTGCTGCTGCCGCTGCTCCGCAATGCGGCGAAGGATGCGCCCGAAGGCTCTGTACGCATTCTCAACACGTCATCCGATGCGAGCGAGATGATCCCGTCGATCAACCTCGACGATCTGCAAAGCCTCGAACACTTCAACCCCGGCCTCGCCTATTGCACAGGGAAGCTTGCCAACGTGCTGTTCACACGCGCACTGGCGCAGCGGCTCGGCGATGAGGGAATCATCTCGCACGCGGTCCATCCGGGAGCGGTAGATTCAAACTTCTTCTCCTATGCGCCGCCCGAGACCCTTGAGCGCACCCGCGATCTCGTCAAAGCCACCGAACAGGAAGGCGCCGATACGCTGATCTGGCTCGCGACTGCCGACGAAGGCGCCGCGAACAATGGCGGGTACTGGTATCGCCGCAAGCTGCGCACACCCAATCCGCTGGCGGAAGACCAGCGGGTGATCGACAGGTTCTGGCTGGAGAGCGAAAAGCTCATCGACCGGGCCGCCCGCGCATAGCATCTTCGCGATCAAGCGGTCGCCAAGCGGTCAGATGGGTGTTGAACTGGTGATCGCGAGAACCCGACACAAGCGGCTTCGCGCTGTTGTGCGCTTCAAGGTCGACGTTGCGAGCCCCGATTAAGCCGACGCACCACCTTCGAGAGCACGGCCGGAGCGAGGACAGCGGATCGCCGGATCGTCCTCGAATCGGCTGCAGAGATTTCGCGACGCCCACCCCAGAAAATTGAGCGTCTTACGAGCGAAATTGGCTCCCCGAGTAGGATTCGAACCTACGGCCATTCGATTAACAGTCGAATGCTCTACCGCTGAGCTATCGGGGAGCGACCCGGTTGCGGGCAGGAGCGCGCCTATAACAGCGCTCGTACGATTGGCAACCCCGGGCGTGTGCAGATCGGGTGGGCCGAAGCTGCGGGTCAGACCTGGAACTGCTCGGCGAAGATGCGTTCATCGAGGCTGCTGACCCGGTCGAACAGCAGGGTCAGGCTATACTCGCGCGCGATCGCGACGCGCACCTCCTGGATGTCGCGCACTTCGGTCTGGTCCGCGACCGCTGCGACCGGGCGCTTGTCGCTTTCCAGCGCGCGGAAGACGACCTGCGACTTGTCGGGCAGGATCGCGCCGCGCCAGCGCCGAGGGCGGAACGGGCTGATCGGGGTCAGCGCGAGCAGGTTCGAGCCGAGCGGCAGGATCGGGCCGTGTGCGGAGAGGTTGTAGGCGGTTGATCCCGCAGGGGTCGAGACCAGCACGCCGTCGCAGGCGAGCTCGATGATACGGACCTTGCCATTGACCGAGACCTCGATCTTGGCGGTCTGGCGGGTTTCGCGCAGCAGCGAAACCTCGTTGATTGCGAAAGAACGAACCTGCTCGCCCGCGTTGGTCGTCACGATCATTTCGAGCGGAACGACCGCGATCGGCTTGGCCCGTAGCACCCGTTCCTCGATGGTCCGGCTGCTGCGCGCCTTGTTCATCAGGAAGCCGACGGTGCCGTGATTGACCCCGAACGCGGGGATCACCCGACCGGCATCGAGCATATCGTGCAGCACTTGCAGCATGAACCCGTCACCGCCGAGCACGACCACGGCATCGGCTACGGCAAGCGGCGCCCATTCGCGCTCACCCACGATCGTGCCGTAGGCCTCCTGTGCGCGCGTCGCCTCTGATGCCACTATGGCGAGCCGCATATTCCCCCGCTCCGGTTCAATGCTTCAGCTATGGCGGCGGCGGGTGGGTTTGGCAAAACAGTAAATGCCGCGGAGTCAGGAACGGTCGAGGATCCGGTCGAGGCTTTCATTCGCACCCTTCAGTTTGGCCTTGCCCTGCTCGTCTTCGTCGCTCTGGCCGCATTCCTTCTCGAGATCGGCCCGGCGCTTTTCGATCTCGGTGTCGGTCAGGTGCTCGATGCCGATGAAGCTGTCACGCGCATCGTCGATCGCACGCAGGATCTCGTCGAGCTTGGCCTGCATCGCGGCGGCATCACGGTTCTGGCTGTTCTGGATCAGGAACACCATCAGGAAGGTGACGATCGTGGTGCCGGTGTTGATGACCAGCTGCCAGGTATCGGAATAGTGAAACACCGGGCCGCTGATCCCCCAGACGATCACGATCACGATCGCGATGATGAACGTCAGCGGCTTGCCCGCCGCCATGGCGATAACGTTGGCGATGCGCGTGAACTGGCGGTCCATTGCGTTTCCTCCCGACCGGTGTCGGTCGGGCGCGAAAACCGGCCGGCACGGCGAAAGTTCCGCTTTCCCTCGACAGCGATCACTCTGACGCGAGAATGCGATTGGACCGCGCGCCAGTCCGGGAGCAGATGTCGTGCAGCAGAAATAGGAATGGAGAGTTCGCGATGAACGCCGAAACAAAGTGTCCTTTTGGTGCAGGCAAAGTCGAAGGCGCAGCGGTGCTGTTCGACATGACCAACCGGCTGTGGTGGCCCAAACAATTACAGCTATCGGTGCTGCATCAGAACCCGCCGGCCGGTGATCCGCTGGGCGCGGACTTCGATTATGCCGACGAGTTCCAGACGCTCGATCTCGCAGCGGTCAAGGCGGATATCTTCGCACTGTTGACGACGTCGCAGCCTTGGTGGCCGGCGGACTTCGGGCATTACGGCCCGCTGTTCATCCGCATGGCCTGGCACAGCGCGGGTACCTACCGCGTCGGCGACGGGCGCGGCGGCGCGGGCGCCGGGCAGCAGCGGTTCGCACCGCTCAATTCGTGGCCCGACAACGCCAACCTCGACAAGGCGCGGCACCTGCTGTGGCCGATCAAGCAGAAGTACGGTCGCAAGCTCTCGTGGGCCGACCTGCTGATCCTGACGGGAAATTGCGCGCTCGAATCGATGGGACTGCCGACGGTCGGCTTCGGCGGCGGTCGCGAGGACGTCTGGGAGCCCGAGCAGGACGTGTTCTGGGGTCCCGAACGCGAGTGGCTGGGCGACGAGCGCTACAGCGGCGAGGATCGCGATCTCGCGCATCCGCTGGCGGCGGTCCAGATGGGTCTGATCTACGTCAATCCCGAGGGACCTGACGGAAATCCCGATCCGCTCGCATCGGCGCGAGATATCCGTGACACCTTCGCCCGCATGGCGATGAACGACGAAGAGACCGTCGCACTGATCGCTGGCGGCCATACGTTCGGCAAGACTCACGGC
>CAJCHR010000084.1 GCA_903970225.1 Actinobacteria bacterium 21-64-8
TCGGCCTTGCCGTGGCCGAAGCGGTGCTGCGAATCGGCGGGCTGCACCGCGACCCACACGCCGATCAGCGTCGCGATGCTGGCGATCAGATCAAGCGCGGTGTCGGCCAGACTGCCGAGCATCGCGGTCGAGCCCGTCGTCCACGTCGCCCAGCCCTTCATCCCCGCGAGCAGGGCTGCGACGGTGATGCTGGCGATCGCGGCGCTGCGGTTGAGCGCGCCGGTGTTCGTCTCGGGCGGCGGGTTCAGGGGTACAGCAGCGTGCTGGTCCATGTGCCCCCCGATTTTGTGAACAAACGCCGCTCGTGCAGGCGATACGGACGGTCCTGCCAGAACTCGATCCGCTCCGCGCGCAGGCGATAGCCCAGCCAGTGCGCCGGCCGCTCGACCTCGCCTCCGGCGAAGCGCTCTTCAGTGGCGAGATAGCGCTCGACGAACGTCGCGCGGGCATCGAGCGGGCGCGACTGGTCCGAGGCCACCGCGCCAAGCTGCGATGCACGGGCGCGGCTGTGGAAATATGCGTCCGCCTCCTCGGCCGAGACCGGCGCGAACGCCCCTTCGATCCGCACCTGCCGCCGCAGCGACTTCCAGTGAAACAAGAGTGCGGCGTGCGGGTTCGCCGCCAGTTCCTCGCCCTTGCGGCTCTGCGCATTGGTGTAGAACGTGAAGCCGTCGGCCCCCCAGTCCTTGAGCAGCACCATCCGCACCGAAGGGACACCGCCGGGCGTCGCGGTCGCGAGCGCCATCGCATTGCTGTCATTGGGCTCGGCGTCATGCGCCTCTGCGAACCACGCGCCGAACAGCGCGAGCGGATCGCCGTGCGGGATCACCTCCTCGCGCACGGCCCCGGCGAAGGCGGCGTCGGAATCGGTCGTGGACACGTGCGGAAAGCTCCTGCGGCTGCGAATTGGCCCCCCACCCATCCTCGCGGCGCCATAGCCGCAAGGTTCGCCGGGCGAAAGCCGGGGTTTTCCTACGGCATGGGGCTGCCCTCGGCTTGTCGCAGGCGCTCACCTCACCTAGCTAGGGAACCATGCCAGCAGACCCCTACCAGACGCTCGGCGTCGCTCGCGGCTCCAGCGAGAAAGATATCAAGTCCGCGTACCGCAAGCTCGCCAAGGAGCTTCACCCCGATCGCAACAAGGATAACCCCAAGGCGACCGAGCGTTTCAGCGACGTGACCCGCGCTTATGACCTGCTCACCGACAAGGACAAGCGCGCGCAGTTCGATCGCGGTGAGATCGACGGCGAGGGCAATCCGGCGATGAACTTCGGCGGCGGAATGGGTGGCGGCGGAGGCCAGCGCGGCTTTCGCAGCGACGGGTTCGAGGGTTTCTCGAACCAGGGCGCCGATCTGGGCGACATTTTCGAAGGCCTGTTCGGCGGACGCGGCGGCGGTGGTGGTGGCGGCTTCGGTGGCGGCGCCAGGCAGCGCGCGGCGCCGCGCGGCGGTAATGTCGCGTACCGGCTCCAGGTCTCGCTGCCCGATGCGGCAACGCTCGAAACGCAGCGCATCACGTTGTCCGATGGATCGACGGTCGATCTCAAGCTCCCCGCGGGGCTCGAGGACGGCGCGCAGATGCGCCTCGGCGGCAAGGGTGAGAAGGGCCCGGGCGGCGCCGGCGACGCGCTGGTCACGATCGCGATCCAGACTCACGCGTTCTACAAGCGCGACGGCGACAACATCCGGCTCGACCTGCCGATCAGCCTCGACGAGGCGGTGAACGGCGCCAAGATCAAGGCGCCCACGGTCGATGGCGCGGTGATGCTGACGGTCACGCCCGGCACCAGTTCGGGCAAAGTTCTGCGGCTCAAGGGCCGCGGCTTCACCCGCAAGGACGGCACGCGCGGCGACCAGCTCGTCACCATCCAGATCGTGCTGCCGGAGGCCGATGCCGACCTGGCCGAGCGGCTTTCGGGCTGGACCGACAGCCGCCCGCTTCGCGCGCGCCTCGGCGTCTGATCTGAGACCGCCCGCTTGCCTGTGACGGAAAGCGGGACAGGCCAGCCGGAGACGCTGCGCGATATCTCACCCGAGGGCCGTCGGCGCGCGGCGCTCAGTGTGATGGGCTCCGGCCCGGAGCGATACGCGGCAGACATCAACCGGCGCGTTCGGCTCGAACTGGCGCCGGGCGGCAAGACGCTGCTGGTGCTGCGCCGGGTCGGTATCGGCGTATGGCAGGATGGCTTCATCCACGCCGGAAATCTGGCCTATATGGCGATCCTGGCTCTGTTCCCGTTCTTCATCATCATTGCCGCGACGTTCTCCGCGCTTGGCGAGAAGCGCCACCAGGAGGCCTCGCTCCACGCGTTTCTCAGCGAAGTCCCGCGAATCGTCGCGGTCGTGATCGAACCCGTCGGCCGTGACGTGATGGGCGCGCGCAGCGGCTGGCTGCTGTGGGCGGGCGGCATCGTGGCCTTGTGGACCGTCTCCAGCCTGATCGAGACGATCCGCGACATCCTCAAGCGTGCGTACGGCGCGACGTCCGAGACCTCGTTCCTCCGATACCGCCTGCTGTCGACCGCGATCGTGCTCGGCGCAGTGATCCTGCTGCTGCTCTCGCTGTTCGCCCAGGTCGCGATCACCGCTGCGCAGGAGATCATCACCGCCTGGTTTCCGAAGCTGGACGACTGGGTGCTCACGCTGGCCACCTCGCGCCTGATCCCCGGCGCGGTGCTGTACGGCTCGATCTACGCGCTGTTCGTCTCGCTCACGCCCTCGCAGTATCGTACCGGCCCGTACCCCAAATGGCCGGGCGCGCTGCTGGTGACGGGCTGGTGGATCGTGGTGACCGCCGCGCTTCCGGCGATCGTCCGGCACCTCACGACGTACAATCTGACATACGGCAGTCTCGCCGGCGTGATGATCGCGCTTTTCTTTTTCTGGCTGGTGGGCCTAGGGATCGTCGTCGGCGCCGAGCTCAATGCGGCTCTCGCCGAAACACCCGAGGAACGCGACGCGCTGGGTCAGACCGACGACCGCGTGCGCCGCAAACGGATCGCAGAGCAGGGAGAAGCCGATTGACGGGTCTGATGCACGGTAAGCGCGGCCTCATCATGGGGCTCGCGAACGACAAGTCGCTGGCCTGGGGAATCGCCAAGTCGCTCCACGCACACGGCGCGCAGCTTGCGTTCGCGTATCAGGGCGAAGCGATGCTCAAGCGCGTGCGCCCGCTCGCCGAAAGCCTGGGCAGCGAACTGCTGATCGATTGCGACGTGGCGAGCATGGAGGCGCTCGACACCGCGTTCGATACGCTCGCCGCCAAGTGGCCGACGATCGACTTCCTCGTCCACGCGATCGGTTTTTCGGACAAGAGCCAGCTGCGCGGACGCTATTACGACACCACGCTCGACAACTTCCTGATGACGATGAACATTTCGGCTTACAGCTTCGTCGCCGCAACCAGGCGCGCGCTGGCGCTGATGCCGCTCAATGAGGACGGCACCGGCGGCGGATCGATCCTGACGCTGACGTACTACGGCGCCGAGAAAGTCGTGCCGCATTACAACGTGATGGGCGTCGCCAAGGCCGCGCTGGAGACATCGGTCAAGTACCTCGCCAACGACTGCGGCCCCTTGGGCGTGCGCGTCAACGCGATCTCGGCCGGCCCGATCCAGACTCTGGCCGCACGCGGGATCGGCGACTTCAACTACATCCTCAAGTGGAACCAGCTCAACTCGCCGATGCGCCGCAACGTGACGATCGAGGATGTCGGCGGGGGCGCGCTGTACCTGCTGTCGGACCTGTCGTCGGGGGTGACCGGTGAGATCCACCACATCGATGCGGGCTACAATCTGATTGGTATGAAGCAGGAAGACGCGCCCGATATCGCTCTGAGCTGAGTGCGCGTCGTCCCGGGCTCGATCCGGAGCGCTTTCGGCCCTCGGTCATCCGCTACGCGGCTGCCCCCTCCCCGTGCCGGGGAGGATCGCATCACCTCTCCGACATCGATTCGTGGAGCGTCTTGTTCAGCGGCTTGGTCAGGTAGCGCCACACGGTGTTCTTGCCGGTCTGCACCTCGACCGTCGCGGTCATGCCGGGGACGATCTCGATCTTTTCGCCGGCCGCGTGCGGGTGCATGCCGCTCGTGTCGACCACGACGTGGACTCGGTAGAACACCTGCTCAGTGCCGTTGGGGCCCTGCTCGGCGATCGTGTCGGGGCTGATGTAGACGACCTTGCCGCGGCCCGATCCGTAGATCGACGAATCGTAGGCATCGAACTTCACCGAAGCGGGCTGGCCGACCTGCACGTAGGCGATGTCCTTGGGGCTCATCTTCGCCTCGAGGATCAGTGCGTCGCCGGTGGGAACGATGGTCATCACCTCGTCGCCTGCCCGGAGCACGCCGCCTAGCGTCGTGAACTTGACGTTCTTGACGATGCCATCGACCGGCGCGAAGATCCGCGTGTCCTTCAGCGCGTCCTTGCGCTGGTTCAGGATTTCCCGCGCGGAAACAAGGTCTTCCTGGTTCTTCGCGTACTCGGTCTGCAGATCTTCGAGATACTTGTTGCGCACGTTGACGATCTGCGCGCGCAAGTCCGAGACGCTGCGCTGAAGCCGCAGCACGTCGGCCTTGGCGACGTCGCCCTGCCTGAGCAGCGGCATGTTCATGTCGAGCTCCTGCGTATTGAGCCCCAGCATCTCGCGCAGCGAACCGAGCTGGTCGGTCAGCGCCTGGCGGCGTTTCTGATAGAGCGAGGTCTGGTTGGCGATGAACTCCGGGTAGGTCCGCACTTCGGCCGGGAAGCTCAGCCCGCGGTCGAACAGCTCGGCATTGATCCGCGATTGCTCGGACAGCAGCGAGGCGACCTTGCCCTGCCCCTCGGCGACTGCGGCTTGGAGCTTCACGTCGTCGAGATCGACCAGCACTTGGCCCTTCTTCACATGATCGCCCTCGTGGACGTACATCCTGGTGATCTGGCCGCCGTCGCTGCTCTGGATCACCTGAAGGTGCCCCGCGGGGATGATCGAACCCGGCGCGCGGCTGACCTGGTCGAGCTCGGCCCACAGCGACCACAGCACCGCGACCGCGAGAAAGGCCACGATCGCGAAGATCAGGATCGTCGACTGGTTGAGCCAGCGGCTGCGGGTCATGACGCGCGCTCCCTAAGCACTGGCTGCGGAGGTGACATCGGCATCGTCGCTGGACGAGCCGCCCGGCTGACCCTGACCCGCAATGCCGCTGAGCGCCGGGTTGGCCGTCGCGACGTTGCCGGCGGCAGCCGGCCGGGCGGGCGGTGACGGCGGCTTCGCCGGCGGTTGTGCAGAAGGAGGTCCGCGGCGCTGCAGCGCATTGACCACGTCCTGCGTCGGGCCATCGAGCTGGATCTGGCCGTTCGCGAACACGATCAGCCGGTTCACGTGGCCCACGATCTGCAGCTTGTGCGTGACGATGATCAGCGTGACGTCGGGCGCCATCCGCTCCTGGATCGCGCGCAGGACCATCTGTTCGGTATCGACGTCGAGGTTGGCGGTCGGCTCGTCGAGCAGCAGCAGCTTGCAATCGGCGAGCAGCAGCCTGGTGAGCCCGGTCAGCACGCGCTGCCCGCCCGAAAGCCCGCGCCCCCCCTCGCTGATCGGCAGGTCGAGGCCGCGCGGATGCCCGCTGATCATCGAAGCGAGGCCGGTCTTCGCCGCGACTTCCATGATCCGGTCGTCGCCCGGATCGGGCAGGCCGAGCAGCAGGTTGTCGCGCAGCGATCCGTTCACCAGCCGGTATTCCTGCGGCAGGTAACCGATATGATTGCGCAGCACGTCCTCGGCGACCTGGCTCATGTCGAGCCTGTCGATCATGATCTGGCCCTCACGCGGCGCATAGAGCCCGGCGATCAGCTTGAGTAACGTCGATTTGCCCGAGCCCACTCCGCCGATGATGCCGATTCGCTCGCCCGGCTGAACTTCGAGCCGCGGTATCGAAACCCCGGTGCGCGCGCCCGGATAAGCGAACTGCACGTTCGTCAGGCTGAGCCGCGCCGACAGCCGGTTCGGGCGAAGCAGTTCGACATCGGCAGGGCGATCGGTCGGCAGGTTGAGGATGCCGTCGAGCATCTTGAGCGACGACTTCGCGTAGCTCCATTGCACCAGCAGCGCCGGAAGCTGGCCGATCAGCGGGCCGTTGACCCGGCTGGAGATGATCGAGCAGGCGATCAGCGCGCCCATCGTGATGTGGTTGTCGAACACCTCGACCGCGCCCCAGGCAATCAGCGCGATGTAGCTGCCCTGCTGGATCGTGCCGAAGATCGTGCCCGCCACCGCCTGCAGGCGTTTCACCGGAAGCTCCGAATCGTGCAGTTCGTCGAGCAGCGAGGTCCAGCGGCTCAGCATGTACCACTGGCCGCGGTTGGCCTTGATCGTCTCGGCCGCGTCGAGCGCCTCGACCAGCAAGCCGTTCTTGCGGTTCGTGCTGATCTGCGCGCGGATCGTGTCGCTGTTGATCAGTTTCGAAAACAGGAACGCCATGCCCAGCGCGATCGGGAAGCTGATCGCCAGCACCAGCGCGATGATCCCGCCGAGCATCGCGATGATCACGATGAACAGCACCGCGAACGGCAGGTCGGCGAGCGCGAACATCGCGCTCGAACTCATCACCGCGCGGACCTGCTCCAGCCCGCGCAGCTGCGCGGCCATCGTGCCGACCGAAGGCGGGCGCGCATCGAGCCGCACTTCGGCAGCGCGCGAGAAGAAGAATTCGGAGACCTCGCTGTCGATCTCGATCGATTCGCGTTCGAGCAGGTTGGCGCGGATCACGCGGAGCGCGAGATCGAACAGCAGTGCGATGCCAGCGCCGATCGTCAGCACCCACAATGTCGAGAACGCGCCGCGCGGGACCACGCGGTCATAGACCTGCATCGAATAGAGCCCGGTGACGAGCGCGATCAGGTTGACCACGACTGTCGCCAGAACCGCGATCAGGATCACGTGCTTGCGGCGGAACACCGCGGTCTTGAACACGTCCAGCGCGTTTTCGAACGTGCGGCGGCCTGCGGGCAGCGGGATGACGAGATCGTAAAGCTCCGCCTCGCCGCCATTGGCCCAGATCGTCGGGACCGAGTGCTGCACCACGCGCAGCCGCCCGTCGCTCTCCAGCCGCTCGGCCACTGCCCAGCCGTGTTCGCCGTGCCACGCCAGCATCGGAAATTCGTGCGCGCGCGGATGATCGGCGTAACGCGACGGGGGCGTCCAGCCAATCGCCTCGCTCACGATCTCCAGCGCGGCCTCGTCATCGCGATCGATCCCGCGCGCGTTGTCGGCCCATTCGGGGCGAAGCTCGACCCGGCGCAGCCGCGCCAGATCGCCGATCGATGTCAGTACCGAATTTGCCACACGCCCATCCCTAACCCCTGGCCCTGCCTTATGCCGTGCTCTGGCCGTTTATCCTTAACAAGCGGTAATCATGGTGAGGCCGGGGCGTCGAATTTTGGGCGCCAGCGTCCGGATTCGATCATCAGGCGCGAGGCCGTGTACATCACCGAGACTTCGGCCTCGCTCTGGCCGATCCGCGCATCGACCGCCTCGCGCAGCTCGTTCATCACATCGAGCCACGAACGGCGACCGGCGATGAACTGGCGCATGTACGATTCGCTGACCCTCCCGGCCGAGTCGGATGCGGCCTTGGCGATGACCGCGCGAGACTTCGCGGCGTTGAATTCGATCAGGTCGGAGGCGACTTCGCGCCGCAGTTCGGTCTCGCTGCTGCGCCTGTTCTGCTCGGCCGCGTCGACCCGGATATGCGCGGCGCTGAGCTGGGCGGGCTGGGTCGCATCGTTCGAGACCCGCAGCACGCCGCCGATGCGATGGCCGTAATAATCGTCGTACGTGTATTCGGCATCGACTTGCGGGAGCAGCGCGGCGCGGTGTGACGACACTTCGGCGTGTGCGACGTCGGTCTCGGCCTGAAGTCGTCGCAGCATCGGCGAATAGACCGCTGCCTGCTCCTCGAGCGAATCGCTGTCGGGGATCGCGATGTCCGGATTGAACCACGGGATCGGCCCGACGTCGTATGCGGGGTCGGCGACGAGCTGCGCCATGATCCGCAGCGAGGTCAGCCGCTGCGCGCGCGCGGTGTTGAGATCCTGCTCGACTTGCGCGGTGCGCGATTTCGCCAGTTCGAGATCAGCCAGCGGACTGACTTCCTGCTGCACGCGCCGATCGATCGTGCCGACGAGGCGGCGGTGCTCTTCGAGGCTCCCGGTGAGCAGCTGCTCACGCTGAGTCAGGCGGACGATGTCGAAATAGGTCTGAGCGGTGGTCAGCGCGAGCGAGTTGACCGTGTCGAGGTAGCTTGCCGAGCTCGAATCGCGGTTGGCGTGACCGCGCGCGATGTCCGCCTCGATCCGCCCGCCCGACCAGATCGGCAAGTCGACCTGAAGCTGCGGATCGGGCGAGGTATCGTTCACGCGGTAGAACCGGTCGTGCACGATCGTCGCGCGCCAGGCGAGGTTGCCGGACAACGTGGGCAGGCGCTCCAGCCGCGCGGCGCGAAGATCGATCGCCGCGGCGCGAAGCGCGGCGCGCGCGGCCAGCGAGGTCGGATAGGTGCGGGTCACGATGTTGACCGCGTCTTCGAGCGCCGGGGGCACCACCGGCGGCGCCTTGGGCCAGTCGATCCCGGCGAGGCGGCCGTGGCGAGGGAACGGGAGGTCCGGACCGGCATCCGGCTCGGGGTCCGTCGTCGGGCCCATGACGGCCTTGGGCACGGGCGGAACGGCTACTGGGGCAGACGGAGGAGGCGGCGCCGAGCGCGGGTCAGCGTTATCGTCAAGCGCCACGGCCGCGCCGCGGGCCGCGCTACCGGCTCCGGCTCGCCCTACCCTTGCGGCGTTGTTTGTGGCGCTGTCGCTTGC
>CAJCHR010000085.1 GCA_903970225.1 Actinobacteria bacterium 21-64-8
CCCAGCCCGCGCATGGTCGCTGGTTCTGGTCTTACCATATCCGCATCGAGAATGGCGGCGAGACCCCGGTCCAGCTGCTGACCCGCCACTGGATCATCCTCGACGGCCGCGGCAACCGCCACGAGGTCGAGGGCGACGGCGTGGTCGGCGACCAGCCGGTGATCGATCCGGGCGAAAGCTATGACTATGTCTCGGGATGCCCGCTGCAGACGCCGAGCGGGTCGATGGAGGGCAGCTATGGCATGATCGACGCGGACGGCGACGACCATGATGTCGCGATCCCGCTTTTCCCGCTGCTGGCGCCGGCGACGGCCCGGTAGCCAATGAAGCGCACGCATCTTCCGCTCAACGGTTTGCGCGTGCTCGATGCAGCGGCGCGGCATCTGAGCTTCACGCGCGCCGCCGACGAACTTGCGGTGACGCCCGCCGCGGTCGGGCAGCAGATTCGCGCGCTCGAGGACACGCTCGGCGTCGTGCTGTTCCGCCGCACCACGCGGGGTCTCGAACTGACCCCCGAAGGTGAGGCCGGGCTCGAGGCGTTGCGCTCAGGGTTTCTCAACTTCGAGGAGGCGGTCCGTGCGATGCAGGCAGGCCAGTCCTCCAAGACGCTGACCATCGCCGCCCCCCGCGACCTGACCGCCAAATGGCTCGCGCCGCGCCTGGCCGTTTATGCGAAAACCGATCCTGAGCTACGTTTCGTGCTGCTGTCGTCAGACGAAGGGCTCGATTTCACGCAGGCCAATCTCGACCTTGCGATCTGCTTCGCGGCGGACAAGGGCGAGCATGAAGGCATGATGCTGGCCCCAGCCGGCTATGCCACGGTCGGCATGGCGGACGGCGCGGATACGCCGATCGCCTGGCCCGGGTGTCCCGCCGATGCCATCAAGGGCGCCAGCCTGTCGGTGGCCGATGCCGGGCTCGCGCTTGATGCAGCGGCTGCGGGTTTGGGGCGTGCCACGGTGCCGATGCTGCTCGCCGCGCACGACCTCGCAGTCGGTCGGGTGGTCAGTCTGGGCGAGGCGGAGTCGGCGCGAGGCTATTGGCTGATCGCGCCGCTGCCGCAATGGCGGCAGAAGAAGGTCCGGTCGCTGGTGACGGCGCTGACCGAATAGGCGGTCAGTCGGATTGCGCCAGCACCGCGGCGAGTTCGCCGGGCGTGAGCGCGCGGAGAAGCCGACATCCAATATCTTCGCCGATCTGCCAGGCGATATAGGCGCGTCGCCGCATCGTCGTGTTGAAACGCACCACCACCTTGGTGCCCTTCGGCATGTGGATCGGCGACCGCGCGCGAAATCCCGAACCCGAGATGTTGGTCACCTCGGATGCCAATGGCACGCCGTCGGTGGTCAAGACTTGGACAGCGACGCTGACGTCGTAGCGCGCGGCGCGGCGACGATCGTCCTGATCGGGTTGAGCGAGGATCGCCGCGTCACGGCGGGAAGCAAGCGTGGACATGCGGCCGGTGGTAGCGCTTACATGTTGAAATAGCATGAAGACGTTGCGGTCGCGCCGCACCGACGGTCAGGCTATACTCGGCTGATGGCGGACATCCAGACGATCGTCGTGCTGACCGGTGCGGGCATTTCGGCCGAGAGCGGCCTCGCGACCTTTCGCGGACCCGAAGGGCTGTGGGAAGGGCGCCGCGTCGAAGAGATTTGTACGCCAGAGGCGCTGTTCGCTGACCGCGAACTCGTGCTCGACTTCTACGACCAGCGGCGTCGCGCGCTTGCCACGGTCGAACCCAACGCCGGCCATCGGGCGCTGGCTTGGCTTGATCAGCATTGGCCGGGCGAGCTGCTGATCGTGACGCAGAATGTCGACGACCTCCACGAGCGCGCCGGTGCGCAACGGGTGCTCCACATGCACGGTGAATTGCTTTCAGCGCTGTGCAGCGCCTGCGGGGCGCGCGGCGGTTTTGCGGGCGACATGATCGGCGGTCCGCGCTGCGCCGTCTGTGGCCAGGACGCGCTGCGTCCCGACATCGTCTTTTTCGGCGAGATGCCCTATGAAATGGAGCGGATCGAGGCGCTGCTGACGCGCGCCGACCTGTTCGTCTCGATCGGCACTTCGGGTGCCGTCTATCCCGCCGCGGGATTCGTCCAGGGGGCCCGCCAGGCCGGTGCGGACACGCTCGAACTCAATCTCGAGCCGTCTGCGGGCAGCCACCATTTCCATGAGACGCGGATCGGACCGGCAAGCGTGCTGGTGCCCGCCTGGGTCGAAGAATTGATCGCCGAGGGTTGATCACCGCAGCTGCCCGTGCGGCGCCCCGGACATGATCCAAGATCCGTAGACGCGAGTGCGCTACTGAATCACTCCACCCAGTCGAGCCCGATCTCGCGGTAGAGGCCGCGATCCTCCTCCCAGTCAGGCTTGACCTTGACGTGGAGGAAAAGATGCACCGTCTTGCCAAGCAGCGGCGCCAGCTCGGCACGCGCGCGGCTGCCGATCTCCTTGAGCCGCACGCCGCGCGCGCCCAGGATGATCGCCTTCTGGCTGTCGCGCTCGACGAGGATCTGCTGGTGGATCGCGACCGAGCCGTCCTTGCGCTCG
>CAJCHR010000086.1 GCA_903970225.1 Actinobacteria bacterium 21-64-8
GATTATCTACTCGCTGGTCGAAACCGCCAAGGCCAACGGACTGGTGGCCCAGACCTACTTGCAATACCTCCTGGAGCGATTGCCGCAAATCGCACCCAAGGACGCCAGCGCCTTCGATGACCTGCTGCCACCGGCTGTCGCCTTCGTACGGTGCGGAGTACACGCCTTTCACCGGCGTCGGCTGCGTGCCGTAGCGCGCGAAGCTCTCTTCCATCGCCGACGAGATCTCGCCGAGCGTCGCGCGGGCACGCGCGGCTTCGACCGCGAGCGCGAGCAGGTTGTTCTCGATGCTCGACTCTCCGGCCGCGCCGTCGGCCAGCGCTTTGAGCGCGGCCTCGCACTTGGCCGCATCGCGGCTCGCCTTGACCGAGTTGATCCGCGCGACCTGGCCTTCGCGGACCTTCGCGTTGTCGATGTCGAGCGTCTCGAGGAAGTCCTCGGTCTGCAGCCGGTACTTGTTGACGCCGACGATCACGTCGTCACCGCGATCGACCCGCGCCTGGCGCGCGGCGGCCGCGGTCTCGATCATCGCCTTGGGCCAGCCGGCCGCCACGGCTTTCGCCATGCCGCCTTCGGCCTCGACCCGCTCGATAATCTCCCAGGCCTTCTCGACCAATTCGTTGGTCAGGCTCTCGATGTAGTACGAGCCGCCGAGCGGATCGACCACCTTGGTCATCCCGGTCTCTTCCTGGATGATGATCTGAGTGTTGCGTGCGATGCGGGCCGAGAAGTCGGTCGGCAGCGCGATCGCCTCGTCGAGCGCATTGGTGTGCAGCGACTGGGTGCCGCCCAGCATCGCGGCCATCGCCTCGATCGTGGTGCGCACGACGTTGTTGTAGGGGTCCTGCTCCTGCAGCGACACGCCCGAGGTCTGGCAGTGGGTGCGCAGCATCTTGGAACGCTCGTCCTGCGCGCCGAGCTTGGTCATGACCCGGTGCCACAGCACGCGCGCGGCGCGCAGCTTGGCGACTTCCATGAAGAAGTTCATGCCGATCGCGAAGAAGAACGACAGGCGCCCGGCGAACTTGTCGATGTCGAGACCCGAGGCGACGCCGTAGCGCACGTACTCGGCGCCGTCGGCGATCGTGAACGCGAGTTCCTGGACCTGCGTCGCGCCGGCTTCCTGCATGTGGTAGCCGGAAATCGAGATCGAGTTGAACTTGGGCATCTCCCGCGACGTGTAGCCGAAGATATCCGAGATGATCCGCATGCTCGGCTCGGGCGGGTAGATGTAAGTGTTGCGGACCATGAACTCCTTGAGGATGTCGTTCTGGATGGTCCCGTCGAGCAGCTTGCGATCGACGCCCTGCTCCTCGCCCGCGACGATGAAGAACGCCAGGATCGGGATCACCGCGCCGTTCATGGTCATCGAGACCGACATCTGATCGAGCGGAATGCCGTCGAACAGGATCTTCATGTCTTCGACAGAGTCGATCGCGACGCCCGCCTTGCCGACATCGCCGGTCACGCGCGGATGGTCGCTGTCATAGCCGCGGTGCGTGGCAAGATCGAACGCAACCGACAGGCCCTTCTGCCCGGCTGCGAGGTTGCGGCGGTAGAACGCGTTCGATTCCTCGGCGGTCGAGAAGCCCGCGTACTGCCGGATCGTCCACGGCCGGCCCGCATACATCGAGGCGCGCACGCCGCGGGTGAACGGCGCGTAACCGGGGAGACCCGGATCGGTCGCGACGTCCTCGGCGGTGTAGAGCGGCTTGACGTCGATGCCCTCGGGCGTGTGCCAGGTCAGGTCACGTCCCTTGACCTCCTTCGCCGCCGCTGCCTTCCAGTGCTCCAGCGTAGGACCATCCGTGGCAACGGGAAGGTCACGCGGCTTTGGCGCAACGCCGCTGTCTTCGCCGACGTTCTTTTCGATCACAGGCTTATCCGTCATCCGCGCTACTCTCGCTGGTTCGTCATGCTGAACTCGTTTCAGCATCCATTTCGCCGTCGGCACCGGCCCTACCTAAAGGCACAATGGATCCTGAAACAAGTTCAGGATGACGGGCTTTGCTCCGACGGGGCTAGTGCGCCTCCTTCGGCGTCTCCATGATCTCGGTCAGCTGGCCGCCCATGTCCTTGGGGTGGACGAAGATGATCAGCGTCCCGTGCGCGCCGATGCGCGGCTCACCGAGCACCCGCTTGCCCAGGCTCTCGAACCACGCCTTGGCTTCGTGGATGTCGGGCACTTCGTAACAGACATGGTGCTGGCCGCCGAGCGGGTTCTTCTCGAGCCACTTGCCGACCGCGCTGTCGGGCGAGGTCGGCTGGAGCAGCTCGATCTGCGTGCCGGCCGTACCGTCCTCGCCGGGCGTGTTGACGAAGCAGACGCGCACCTGCTGGCTGTCGAGCACGAACGGCTCGGTAATGTCGGCGGCACCCATCACGTCGCGATAGAACGCGATCGATGCGTCGAGATCGGGCGTCGCGACGCCGATGTGGTTGAGACGGCCGAGCTTCACGCGGCTTTGCTTTCGATCGCGTGCACGTTCTCGATGACCATCGCGATGCCCTGCCCGCCGCCGATGCACATCGTGATCAGGCCGTACTTCCCGCCGGTGCGCTTGAGTTCATAGATCGCCTTGACCGTCATGATCACGCCGGTCGCGCCCACGGGATGCCCGATCGACACGCCCGAACCGTTGGGATTGACCTTGTCGGGATGGAAGCCGAGCACTTTGGCGACCGCGGCGGCCTGCGCGGCGAACGCCTCGTTGCTCTCGATCACGTCGATGTCCGAAAGCTGCAGGCCCGCGCGCTCGAGCGCGATCGGCACGGCCTTCATCGGCCCCTCGCCCATATACGCGGGATCGACGCCGGCATGGCCCCAGGCGACGATCCGGGCGAGCGGCGTGAGACCGCGCTTGGTGACTTCCGTTCCGGTCGCCAGCACCACCGCGGCGGCGCCGTCGTTGATGCCGCTGGCGTTGCCGGCCGTGACGGTGCCGTCCCTCTTGAACGCGGGCCTGAGCGCACCCAGCGATTCCAGCGTGGTGTCGGCGCGCGGATGCTCGTCGGTGTCGAACACGGTCACGCCCTTGCGGGTCTTGATCTCGATCGGGAGGATCTGCTCCTTGAAGCGCCCTTCCGCGATCGCGGTCGAGGCACGCTGGTGGCTGGTGACCGACAGCGTGTCCATGTCGCCGCGCGTGACCTGGTGGCGCTCGGCCACGTTCTCGGCGGTGATGCCCATGTGATAGTCGTCGATCGCATCGGAGAGGCCGACCGTCAGCGCGTCTTCGAGCGTGACGTTGCCCATCTTCTTGCCCCACCGCGTGGTGTGATCGTGGAACGGCACGTTCGACATCGATTCCGCGCCGCCTGCGACGGTTATCCCCGCCTCGCCCAGCATCATCATCTGCGACGCCGAGACGATCGCCTGCACGCCCGAGCCGCACAGCCGGTTCAGCGTGAGTGCGGGCACCGCCGAGGGGATATCCGCCTTGAGCGCAGCGACGCGGGCGAGGAAGGCATCGCGCGCGCTGGTCGGCATGACCTGCCCGAACACGACGTGCTCGACATCCGCCGGCGCGACGTGGGCGCGGCCGAGCGCCTCGGTCACGACCTTGGCAGCCAGGTCCGAGGGCATGAAGCTCTTCAGCGCGCCGCCGAAGTCTCCGACCGCTGTGCGGACGCCGCCGACGATGTAGATGTCTTCCATTTTGCCTTATCCTTCGATGCGGGGCGGCTGAAAGCCACGTCCCGACATTTCGATCATGGTCTCAATTCGAACGACGCGCTTGTCGATACCGATCAGGTCGTCAGCGAGCTTACCGACTGCCAAGCTCTGCTTCTCCGCAATGGCTTCCAGCCGCCCGACTTGATCCTGCAAGAGCAGGACCTGTCTAATTCCCTTCAACGCATCGCTGAGTGCGCTCATTTTCGAATACCAGCCTCACGCAATTTGCGATCCACCTCGGCCATGGAATCAGTGATGATCTGGCTTGTTCGCTCAAGACTTGCACGCATGACCGGCACGGCTTTCGTCAACTCATCGACCAAAGCAGCCAACTCGGCCTCTTCGTCGTCAGCCGAAGGCTGCGCCATGTACCGCGAAGTTGCCTCGCGCACGACGTTGCCGACAGATTCTCCACGGTCCGCCGCGAAGGCATCAAGCTGCGCCTTGTGTTCGGCGCTGGTCAGGAAGGTCACACGCTCAGTCCGCATCAACCCAACTCCTTTACATTATAAGCTCATTATAAGGTAGGATTGGATATTCTACAATGGGATGTTGTCGTGCTTCTTCCAGGGGTTCTCGAGGCTCTTGTTCTTGAGCTTGCGCAGCCCCAGCGCGATCCGGCGGCGCGTCGAGTGCGGATAGATCACCTCGTCCACGAAGCCCTTGCTCGCGGCCACGAACGGATTGGCGAAGCGGTCTTCGTATTCCTTGGTCTTCTCGGCGATGCCCGCCGCATCGAGGCCGCGGAAGATGATCTCGACCGCGCCCTTGGCGCCCATCACCGCGATCTCGGCGGTCGGCCACGCGTAGTTGAGGTCGCCGCGAAGGTGCTTCGAGCTCATCACGTCATACGCGCCGCCATAGGCCTTGCGGGTGATCACGGTGATCTTGGGCACGGTCGCCTCGGCATAGGCGAACAGCAGCTTGGCGCCGTGCTTGATGATGCCGTTGTGCTCTTGGCTGGTGCCCGGAAGGAAGCCCGGCACGTCGACGAAGGTGATGATCGGCACGTTGAACGCGT
>CAJCHR010000087.1 GCA_903970225.1 Actinobacteria bacterium 21-64-8
CCGGAGCAGACCCTGCTAGACGAACTGGCCGAGGCGGTGGGCGTGGCGCGGCAATGGCGCAACGCCGCGGGCGGGGACGAGACCGTCTCGGACGCGTCGCTGATCGCGGTGCTCGGTGCGCTGGGCTATCCGGCGGATAGCGGGCCGGCGATCGGTGAAAGCCTCGCGCGGCGCGCGGCGGAGCGGCTGGCGGTGCCGCTGCTGCTGACCGCGGAAGTAGGAATACCCACTGCGCTTCCCGCGGCGCTCGCGCAGGCCGTGCACGCTGAGCTGGTGCTCGAAAGCAGCGGCGAGACGCGCGGACTGGGCATCGAGCAAGGCGTGCTGCCTGCGGTCCTCGAGCCTGGATACCACCGGCTCAGCATCGCCGGCACCGCGGTAACGCTGGCGGTTGCTCCACCGCGCTGCTTCAGCCTCGGCGACGCTGGCGGTGCACAGCACCATTGGGGCGCGATGGTGCAAGTCTATGCGCTGCGCGGCGCTGACGAACGCGCGTATGGGGGCTTCGGCGAACTGGCCGAGACCGCCGCGCTGCTGGGCGCGCGCGGCGCCTCGGCGATGGCGATCAGCCCGGTCCACGCGCTCTACCCGGGCGATGGCGGGCGGTTCAGCCCCTACACACCGTCGAGCCGACTGTTCCTCAACACCGCGTTCGCCGACCCCGCGCTCGTCGGCCTGCCACCCTTGCCGCCGGGCCCGTCCAAACCGCTGATTGACTGGACGAGCGCGCTGCCGCAGCGGCTTGTCGACCTGCGGGCGACTTTCGCGCAAATCGGCGACAGCTTCCGCGCGGAGATCGCACTTTGGGCAAAGCAGGGTGGCGAGATGCTGCGGCGCCAGACACTGTTCGATGCCCTGCTCTGCCATTTTCGAGCGGACGGCGCCTACGGCTGGCGCGACTGGCCGGCAGCATATCACGATCCCGCATCGTCCGCGGTGGACGCATTTGCGACCGCACACGCGGACGAAGTCGAATTCCACCTGTTCGCACAGTGGCTCGCCGCGCGCGGGCTGTCCGCCGCGCAAACCGCGGCAACGCGCGCGGGAATGGCACTCGGCCTGATCTCCGATCTCGCGGTCGGGGTCGATGGCAATGGTGCCGACGCATGGTCATTCGGCGCGCACATGCTCTCGGGTCTTACCATCGGCGCGCCGCCCGATCCGCTTGGGCCCGAAGGGCAGAACTGGGGCCTGACGACGTTCTCCCCGCGCGGGCTCGAGGCGACAGGGTTCGCGGCGTGGATCGCGATGATCCGCACGGCGCTCACGCATGCCGGCGGGGTCAGGATCGATCACGCGTTCGGCCTCGCACGGTTATGGGTCGTGCCGGAGGGTGGCGGGTCGAAGGATGGCGCGTACCTGACCTACCCGTTCGAAGACCTGCTGCGCCTGCTCGCGCTCGAATCGCACCGTGCGCGGGCATTCGTCGTTGCCGAGGATCTGGGCACCGCGCCTTGGGGCTTCCACGAGGCGATCATCGCGCGCGAGATGCCGGGGATGCGCGTCCTGTGGTTCGAGCGCGGGAGCGACGGCGGTTTCATCGCCTCGCGCGATTACGACCCGCGCTGCGTGGCGATGACCGGCACGCACGACACCGCCACCGTTGCCGGTTGGTGGAACGGCACGGATATCGCGTGGTCCGAACGGCTGGGCCGTTTCAAGACCCCGAAAGATCGCGAATCAGCCGAGAATCACCGTGCGCACGAGCGGTGGCAGCTGTGGTCGTCGGCCGGAGACGGCTCGGAGCAGCCCGCACCGGACAGGCCCGACCGCGCGGTGACTGCCGCTGCCGCGCACATCGCGGCCACGCCTGCGCCGCTCGCGCTATTTCCACTCGAGGACTTGCTGGCACTCCCCGAGCAGCCGAACATTCCGGGGACAACGATCGAGCATCCGAACTGGCGCCGCCGCCTCTCCGCACCGCTAGGTGAGCTGCTCGATCAGCCGGAGACGGTCGCGCGGATGGGCACGATCGCGCGAATCCGCAATTCTGGATAAAATATCTTTCCTACAATAACCGATATGGTTATCTGATCGCGATCGAAGCCCTGATGAGGAGCCCGGTCGATGATCAAGCAAAAATGGGACGCGTTGAAGGCGTGGCTCGTCCAGCACACGCATGTCTGCCTGCATGAATTGACGACGAAGTTCGGCCTGCTGGTCGCCGGCGCAGCAACGGTGCTGCCCACCTTCGCGAATTTCGACGTGCGCATCGCCTATCTGGCGGCGGCGGCCGGGGTCATTCTCGTGCTGATCAAGCCCAGCGATGGCGGCCATGTCGGTGAGTGACGCGATGGCACCGCGCGAATCGCGGCTCTGTCTGGGGGACCGGGCATGAGCCTCACCGTCATCGGCTGGCTGATGTCCGGGCTGGGCTGGCTCAGGAAAGCCTTCGCCGCGCTCGTCGATCTGGCCGGGCGCTATCCGTGGCAAACCGCCTGCGCCGCGCTGGCGGTTTGCTCGGCGTGGCTCTGGCACGGGGAGCACAAGGTCGCCCAACAACGCGACGCCGCGCGCGCCACCATCGCGCAGATGAAAGACGCCTCGAAGAAGGCCGGCGCCGCGGCTCTCGCCCAGCGCAAGGCAGACGAACAGCATTACAAGGAGCTTGCGGACAATGCGGATGCTCAACACACCGATGAAACGGCGCGCACGAACCGCGCTACTGCTCAGTATCTGTCTGAGCACCGGTTGCGCGCAGACGCCGCTTCGCATCCAGGCGGCGCAGCCCCTGCCCAGGCCCAGGGTGACCACGCCGGCATTTCTTCGGACACCGCCACCGACGCCGTCATGGTTGCGGTGAGCGATGCCGACGTGAAGACTTGCGCGGCCGATTACAGCTATGCGAAGGCCGCGTACGACTGGGCGATGTCGCTCGGCAATTGAACCGGCGCCACCTACCGCGCCGCAGGATGGCAGGCGATGGCGGACAAGCTGGTTTACGTGTTGAACGGGCCGAATCTCAACCTGCTCGGCACACGCGAGCCGGAGATCTACGGCGCCGACACGCTCGACGACATCGGCAATGCCTTGTCCGACCGCGCCGCGCAGCTTGGCCTCACGATCGACATGCGCCAGTCGAACCACGAAGGCCACCTGATCGACTGGATGCACGAGGCCCGGTCCGAGGGCGCACTTGCGGTGTTGCTCAATGCTGGCGCGCTCACGCATACCAGCATCGCCTTGTATGATGCGATACGCGCGATCGAGCTGCCGGTGATCGAGGTTCACCTCTCGAACCCTCACGCGCGCGAGAAATTCCGCCACAAGAGCTATGTCTCGATGGCGGCAAAGGGCACGATTTCCGGGTTCGGTGCTAACAGCTATCTACTGGCGCTGGAGGCGGCCGCCGCACTTTAGGGTGCTGGCGTGAAGCAGGCGGTTGATGAAAGCGCATCTGCTGCGGTCTCGAGCTTTCCGCAACGCCGCGTCGGTTGTAGCCTCCACCACTTCCAAAGCGAGTGCGCATGACATCCAGTGATCCTATCGCGGATGAAGAGCAGATCGTCGCGCACCCAAAACCCAGTTTCTTGATCGTCATAGCATTGTTGATGGGTACCGCTGCTTTCATGGTGATCCTGTTCTGACTTTATCATGCATTCGGGATAGGGATGCCCTGTTTTGGCCTTCTGTTTCTGATCTACTGAGCGGCAGTTCTGAAACAGGTTCTCAAGGCTTACGCGCCAACCCTGATCGGGGTGTTGCTGGGTATCCTGCTCGGGTGGATGCTGGTCGCTTTGCCGCAAAAACCGGGGACCTCCGGGTCCTTCATACGATTCTCCGCACTGTTGCTGGTCCTGTTTGCTACATGGGCCAACGCGCGCAGGCATTGATCAACAACGCAACGATGCTTTTCCACGATTCCCGAGCTGCGTATTGCAAGCACTGCGCCGACAAGGGTGCTCTCTCTGATCCTTGGTGCGGCCTGCATGGGATTGGTCCCGGATCTCGTATATCTCTAAGCGAAACGCCGCGCGCCAGCCGGATAAGCGCCCGCGCCATAGCCCTCATCAGCACGGCTCAACCCAGCATAACGATCCCTCAACGATAGCCCCCTTGGCACGGCTCCCCCCGCCTGCCAGATGCGCCGCGTGACCGCGCCCACCTCCCCATTCCAGATCAGAGACTTCCGCCGCTTCTGGATCGCGCGCTTTTGCTCGGTGCTGGCGACCAACGGCATGGTGGTGATCGTCGCCTACCAGCTTTACGATGTCGCACGCGGGCAATACGCGATGAGCATCAAGCAGGCCTCGTTCCAGCTCGGGCTGCTCGGGCTCGCGCAGTTCCTGCCATTGATGGTGCTTACCCCCGTTGCGGGCGTGGTCGCAGACCGGTTCGATCGGCGCCGAGTCGCCGGGTTGGCGCTCGCGCTCGATCTGCTCGTCGCGGCCGGTTTCTGCGTCACGACGGCACTTGGCGTTCTCAGCCTTCCCCTGCTTTATGCGCTCGCCGCGCTTCACGGGATCGCGCGCGTATTCGTCGCCCCGGCGCAGAGCGCGATCGCGCCCAACATCGTGCCGGTCGAACTGATCCCGCGCGCGATCGCCTTGAATTCGATGTCGATGCAGATCGGCTCGGTCAGCGGCCCGGCGCTCGCGGGCATCCTGTTCGCGTTCAACCGCGCGCTGCCTTACGGCGTCTCCGCGATTCTGCTCGCGATCGGCAGCCTGCTGGTGATGTCGCTCGGCAAGTTGCCGATCGTGACGCTCGATCGCCGCCGCAACCCGCTCCAGCAGATCGCCGAGGGCTTCACCTTCGTCTGGGGCGATCGGTTCCTGCTCGGCTGCGTGACGCTCGACCTGTTCGCGGTGCTGGTCGGCGGCGCGACCGCGCTGATGCCGGCTTATGCGCGCGACTTGCTGCATGTGGGTCCGCAAGGCCTCGGCATGATGCGCGCGGCGCCCGCCGTTGGCGCGGCGCTGGTCGCATTGGTGCTCTCGGCGCGGCCGATCGAGCGCAACGTCGGCGTCAAGATGCTGGCGGCGGTCGG
>CAJCHR010000088.1 GCA_903970225.1 Actinobacteria bacterium 21-64-8
TGCCCTTGTCCGCGAGCCACTCGCCAAAGGCCTCGGCCGAGCGGAAGTTCGAGGGTACGGTCACATCTTCGCGCACCACGCAGCCGACAGCGCCGTTGACCAGCGATTCGAGGTCTTCGTCATTGACGCCGACGTTGCCGATGTGCGGGAACGTGAACGTCACGATCTGGCCGGCGTAGGAAGGATCGGTCATCACCTCCTGATAGCCGGTCATCGCGGTGTTGAAGCAAACCTCGCCGACCGCCTCGCCCTCGGCGCCGAAGCCGCGGCCCCACGCCACGTGCCCGTCGGCGAGCACCAGCACGCCGGTTGCGCCCGTGGGTTGGCCCTGTGGTTTGGGCGCATGCAGAGTTGCGGCGTCGGCCAAAAGGGGCTCGCTCCGTTCAAGTTTTTGACAATGGTGCTAAGGCCCGCCCGCTAGCTCGCGTGCCCCAATGCGTCAACCTAGGAATGGGGCGGCGCACTCGCTAGATAGGCGCGCTTCGATGCCAACAGGGACACCAAAAATGCTTCGCGACACCATCAAGGCCGCCCAGATCGCCGCGATGAAAGGCGGCGACAAGCCGCGCACCGCCGCCGTGCGGCTGATCCTCGCCAAGCTCAAGGACAAGGACATCGAACTGCGCACGTCGTCTGCCGTGCCGGATGACGATGTGCTGGTGGTCGACGTGTTGCAGAAGATGGTGAAGCAGCGCCGCGAATCGATCGCGCTGTATGAGCAAGGCGGCCGCCAGGAACTCGCCGCGCTCGAAGCCGAGGAACTCGCAGTGATCGACGAGTTCCTGCCCAGCCAGCTCAGCGAGGCCGACACCAAAGCGGCGATCGAGGCGATCAAGGCCGAAACGGGCGCGGCAAGCGTGAAGGACATGGGCAAAGTCATGGCCGAACTGAAGGCCCGCCACGGGACGCAGCTGGATATGAGCAAGGCGAGCGGGTGGGTGAAGGCGGCGCTGTCCTAAAAGGCCGAGCACAATTTGCTCTTCCGTTTTGGCAGGGCGCGACTTTTGACGCGGGTTGTGTCATGGGGCTAGCCGATGGCTCTCTCGCCCCAATTCTTGGACGAACTGCGCGCCCGGACATCTCTGTCTGCGCTGATCGGGCGGACCACGCGCCTGACGAAGGCGGGCCACGAGTTCAAGGCGTGCTGCCCGTTCCACAACGAAAAGACGCCCAGCTTCACCGTCAACGACGAGAAGGGCTTCTACCACTGCTTCGGCTGCGGCGTGAACGGCGACGCGATTCGCTGGCTGACCGACCAACGAGGCATGGAGTTCATCGACGCGGTCAAAGAACTCGCCGCGATGGCGAGCATGGAGTTGCCCGCACCCGATCCGCGTATGGCGCGCGAGATCGAGAAGCGCGACACGCTGCATGATGTGATGGCAGCTGCGCAGGCGTGGTTCGTCGAGTGCCTCGCCTCGGAGAAAGGCGCAGCCGCGCGTGCCTACCTCGACAAGCGCGGCATCAATGGGGTGACAGCGCGCGAGTTCGGCTTCGGCTTCGCGCCCGATGAGCGGCAAGGGATCAAGGCCGCCCTCGCGCGCTTTCCCGAGCCGATGCTGATCGAGGCGGGCTTGCGAATCGACGCCGAGGGCCGGGATCCTTACGACCGATTTCGCGGCCGGCTTATGCTGCCGATCCAGGATGCGCGCGGCCGGGTGATCGCGTTCGGCGGCCGCATTCTCGATGCGGCGAAGACTGACGCCCCTAAGTACCTGAATTCGCCCGACACCCCGCTGTTCGACAAGGGCAACACGCTGTTCAACCTCCATCGCGCCGCGCCGCTCGCGCGCAAGTCGGGACGATTGCTGGTGGTCGAGGGCTACATGGACGTGGTCGCGCTGTCGGCCGCCGGAATCGGCGAATGCGTCGCCCCGTTGGGCACGGCTCTAACCGAAAGGCAAATCGAGCTATTGTGGCGTCAAGTTGATACCCCAATTCTGTGCTTTGACGGCGATGTTGCAGGCCAGCGCGCTGCGATGCGAGCAGTAACTCGAGCCTTACCAATGTTACGTCCAGGGAGTTCGCTGCGCATTGCTCCATTGCCGGAGGATGTCGATCCAGACGACATTGTCCGCCGGTCCGGCGCTATCGGGATGGAATATCAGATCGCCGAAGCGTTCACACTTATCGATTATCTTTGGATGCGAGAAAAAAACTCGATGTTCGGCCACTCTGTGGATGAGAAAGCTTCGTTGAAAGCTCGATTGGACGATTACCTCGATCTAATCACACATCCTGATATGAAGCGTCTATACAAGAGAGCTCTTCTCGATCAATTTTTCCAATTTGCCTTTCCGCGAAAGGACTTAAAAGATCCTCAAAAGGATGTGAATGACGCTGAAAAACAGATGGACGCTGACGCCCACCCCGCTGTGAGAAGTTGGAGAAGGGTCGCAGCGTCAAAGCTGATAGATTACAACCTCTATATGAGACGCAGACTTGGGGCAGCGATTGCCAGGGGTTTTTTTTATTGGCCCGACCAAGCAAAAATCTATGTCGAGCAACTCGTGCAGACTCATGATATCGATCGGAGAATTGACGCAATTTTAGATTTGGCAGGTATCGAAGGAAACCCAAGCGGGTCGGATTTCTTATTAGAATATGCTGAACGCGGACTTGAGCTCCCGACGCCTTCGGAATTTGACGCGCTGCGATTTCCCTTCGCCTGGCCTGGCTTCACACGAGAGGTAGCGATCTCCTCGCTTCGGAAAGCTCTTCAGCTTTATACGGTCATTCCTGTCGTTCAGGCTGACTTCGAGAGAGCTCAGGCAGAATATGAACGAAGCTTCAACGCGGGGCAGGAGGAGGTTGTGCGGACGAATGAAAACGAAGCGCGCAGGCTCAGAGAGCGGCTAGCCGCGCTTCGTCTAGATTTGCGAGAGTTCGAGAAGTCCTGTGAGCCCGAGTTTGCTCTCTAACCTGCCGCTTGAAAATGCCGCGCTCCTCACCACTTTGGCGAGCCGGGGCATCGCGGTGCCGACGGCAAGGGATTGCGGCGGCCTTGCGGCCTACCCCTTCCTCACCGATCGCGCCTCTCCCGAAGTCGCCGCGGGAACATTGGATGCCGCGCTGACGTTGTTGTTGGAAGGCCCCGGACTGCAGGCCGCTCTCGATGAAGCGACCAAGCGGTTCGATATGGACGAGCAGGCGCGGCTTCGGGCGCGCCGCAAGGAACTGGAAGACCGACTCAAAGCGCAGGCACGGCCACCCGATTCAAACGGGCATGCAACAGGTTCGCCGAAAAGCGACGGAACTGGTTGAAAACGCTTTGCCGTCGGCGAAGCGAATGCCTAATTGTGTTATAATGGGTTAAACCGGATGAATATGCGGTCCCGCCATTTGCGGGAAGCGCCGCCCATCCGCTCCAGCCCGGAAAGCAAGACAGCGGACATGATGGACGAAGACGAAACCGGCACGGACAAGGGCGAATCGGGTGATGCCCCCCTGATCGACCTCAACGAAGCCTCGGTCAAAAAGCTCATCGCGCGCGCGCGTCGCCGCGGCGTGATCACGTATGACGAATTGAATGCCGCGCTGCCGCAGGACCAGATGTCCTCCGAGCAGATCGAGGATATCATGGCCGCGATCTCCGAAATGGGGGTCAACATCGTCGAGAGCGACGAGGACAGCGCCGAGCCCGAAGATCCCGCGGTCGACGAGGCCGAAGACAACGACGGCATGGCCGATCGGCCGGTGGTCGAGAAGAAGAAGGAAACCGTCGAGCGCACCGACGATCCGGTGCGGATGTACTTGCGCGAGATGGGTGCGGTGGAGCTCCTCAGTCGCGAGGGCGAGATCGCCATCGCAAAGCGCATCGAGGCCGGCCGCGACACGATGATCCTGGGCCTGTGCGAGAGCCCGATCACCTTCCACGCGATCATCCAGTGGTCCGAGGCGCTCAACAACGGCGAGATGCAGCTTCGTGAGATCCTCGATCTCGACGCGATGCTGTCAAAGGAGCCGCCTGCCGAGAGCATGACCGGGGACGGGGCCGAGGGCGACGGCGAGATCACCGAAGCCACCGCCGGCCCTTCCTTCAAGGAAGACGAAGAGCCCGAGGAAGAGCCGCAGGCGGCTTCCGACGAGGACGAAGAGGGCTCCGAGCGCTCGCGCCGTCCGGTCGAGGAAGAAGAGGACGACAACACGCTGAGCCTTGCTCAGATGGAAGCCGCCCTGAAGCCCGAGGCGCTCGAGAAGTTCGCGCTGATCACCGAACTGTTCGGCACGTTCGAGACGCTCCAGGCTGAGCGTCTGGACGCGCTGGCGATCGGCAATGGTCTCGGCGGTGACAAGGAAGCGCTGTATCAGCAGCTTCGCGAAGAGCTCACCGCGCATGTCGAGAGCGTGCAGTTCCACGCGACCAAGATCGAGTACCTGGTCGACAATCTCTATGCCTTCAACCGGCGCCTGACCGCTCTGGGCGGCCAGATGCTGCGCCTGGCCGAGCGCCACAAGGTCAACCGCAAGGACTTCCTCGACAGCTACATCGGGCGCGAGCTCGATGACGCGTGGCTCGCCGAGAATTCGAAGCGCGACAAGAAGTGGGCCGCGTTCGCCGAGAACGAGGCCGATGCGGTCGAGCGGATCCGCGCCGAAGTGTCCGACATTGCGGCCGCCACGGGCATGTCGCTCGGTGAGTTCCGCCGCATCGTCAACATGGTGCAGAAGGCCGAGCGCGAGGCGCGCATCGCCAAGAAGGAGATGGTCGAGGCCAACCTGCGCCTCGTGATCTCGATCGCGAAGAAGTACACGAACCGCGGGCTGCAGTTCCTTGACTTGATCCAGGAGGGCAACATCGGCCTGATGAAGGCCGTCGACAAGTTCGAATACCGCCGCGGCTACAAGTTCTCGACTTATGCCACCTGGTGGATCCGGCAAGCAATCACGCGTTCGATCGCGGATCAGGCGCGCACGATCCGCATCCCGGTGCACATGATCGAGACGATCAACAAGCTGGTGCGCACCAGCCGCCAGTTCCTCCACGAGCAGGGCCGGGAGCCCACGCCGGAGGAGATGGCCGAACGCTTGAGCATGCCGCTCGAGAAGGTGCGCAAGGTGATGAAGATCGCCAAGGAGCCGATCTCTCTCGAAACGCCGATCGGCGATGAGGAAGATTCGCATCTGGGCGATTTCATCGAGGACAAGAACGCGATCATCCCGGTGGATGCCGCGATCCAGTCGAACCTCAAGGAAACGGTGACACGCGTTCTTGCGTCGCTGACCCCGCGCGAGGAGCGCGTGCTTCGCATGCGCTTCGGCATCGGCATGAACACCGATCACACGCTCGAGGAAGTCGGCCAGCAGTTCTCGGTCACCCGCGAACGTATCCGCCAGATCGAAGCCAAGGCGCTGAGGAAGCTCAAGCACCCGAGCCGGTCGCGCAAGATGCGTTCGTTTCTCGACCAGTAGGACAACGAGCACTCGCTGCAATTCGAGACACCCGCGCCGTGAGGCGCGGGTGTTTTCATGTCAGCGCCATACGCGCTACCACCAGTCTTCGATAAAAATGAAGCCGCCGGACAGGCGCGATCGGAGAGAGCCATGAACGACGAAACGCGCGAGCTACACGAGCTTGTCGAACGCCGGCACATCTGGGACTGCATGTTGCGCTATGCGCGCGGGATGGACCGGCTCGATGTCGAGCTGGCACTGTCTGCCTATCATCCGGGGGCGATCGAGGATCACGGGCCGATGATCGCGCCCTGCGAGCAATTTGTGCCCAACGTGATCGCGTTCCACCGCGAGACGGAACTCGCAACGCAGCACACCCTGGCCAATCACACGTGCGAGATCGACGGCGATACCGCGCATGCCGAGACATACGTCCATTGCCTGTCGGTCCTGCCCTCGGGGAAGAACCGCATCGGCTATGGCCGGTTCGTCGATCGGCTGGAAAAGCGCGATGGCCGTTGGGGCATCGTGTCACGGGTCAGCCTGCCCACCGGCACGATCGAAGCCGACGCGGTCAACGTCCATGCCGGCGCGACGTATCTGCCCGGTACGCTGGTTCGATCGTCGCGTGATCGGGACGATCCTTCGTATTTGCGCCCGCTGCCCCTGACCCGGGACTGACCGCGGCCGGATCGCTCCAGCCGCGCGTCTTGTTGCGGGTGTTTCAGTCGCCCGGCTCGTTGCTCGCGATGCCCTCGACGCCCTCACCCGGGACCAGCACGTATTTCCAGATCAGCGCGCCGATCACCGCGCCTGCCAGCGGCGCGACCCAGAACAGCCAGAGCTGGCCGAGCGCGCCGGTCTGCGCGAACACCGCGACGCCGGTCGAGCGCGCCGGGTTGACCGAGGTGTTGGTCACCGGGATCGAGATGAGGTGGATCAGTGTCAGCGCGAGGCCGATCGCGATCGGTGCGAAACCGTGCGGCGCGAGTTTGGCCGTCGCGCCCAGGATCACGATCAGGAAACCGGCGGTCAGCACGATCTCGATGATCAGTGCCGCCTCGAGCGAATACTTGCCCGGCGACAGATCGCCATAGCCGTTGGACGCAAAGCCTCCGGCCTCGAAGCCCGGCTTGCCCGATGCAACCGCGTAGAGCACCGCCCCTGCCAGCAGAGCACCGACGACTTGCGCGATCCAGTAAGGGATCAGGTCCTTCCAGGCGAAGCGCCCGGCAACCGCAAGCCCCAGCGAGACCGCGGGATTGAAGTGCCCGCCCGAAATGCCGCCGACCGCATAGGCCATCGTCAACACGGTCAATCCGAATGCAAGCGCCACTCCGGCAAACCCGATACCGAGTTCGGGGAACGCCGCGGCCAGAACGGCAGAGCCGCATCCGCCAAAGACGAGCCAAAACGTGCCGAACAACTCGGCCGCCAAACTGCGTGCCATAAGCTCTCTCTCCCAAAAAGAGCGACCCGGCACGCTACCTATCAGCAATTGGTTCGCGGTGAACCCCGCACAGGAAATGTCATCACCCGATAAGCATGCCGCCCCTGCTCGGCTACCCGAGTTCGACCGAAAGCAACGCGCCCGCAAACAGAGCCAGGGCGACGCATGAAAACACCAAAAGCGCAGCCGTGCGCCGCAGCGCGCCGCGCCAGCTGAGCGCATATGTGCCACGCAGCTGCCCGAACATGTGGAGCGGAACGGCGATCCCCAGCAAGCCGATAAACGGAAAATGGATCGCACCGCCGATGCTCGCCACCACCGCAAACAGGGTCATGCGATCCCGGTCACGACTTCGCTCATGCAGCGAAGCGTAACGATCCCGCACAGCTTGGGGAAGCTACAGCGCGCGCGCCGGCGGCGAAGCTACGAGCATGCCTGGACAGACACAGGACAAACAGCTGCTCATCCCGCTCAGGCTGAGCCTGCGCGGCTAGGTAAGCCCGTAGGCCGACCGCTCAGCCTTCGTAATCGCCGCCGATCGAGGTGTTGCGTACCGGGGCTGCGGCAGTGATGCGCAGCGCTTCGGCCGACTGGCTGAGCGAGCCGATCGCGTCGACCTCGTCGTCGTCCTCGGGCAGCACACGCTGCAGCGATCCGATGAGCGCTTCCTTGAGGTGCGCCGGACGAATGGTCACATCCGCGATCTCGCGAAGCGCGACGACCGGGTTCTTGTCGCGATCACGGTCGATCGTCAGCTCCGCACCGCCCGAAATCTCGCGTGCACGCTGCGCGGAAAGCAGTACGAGGTCGAAACGGTTGGGAACCTTGTCGACGCAATCTTCAACGGTAACGCGCGCCATGAGCACTCCGGGGTAATTCACGGATGAACGGGAAACCAACCAATTAGGCGCCGCAGCCCGCTGAGTCAAGGAAAGCGGCGACGCACTATCGAGAAGTAACGCGCTCCGGCTTCATTTTTGCTATTGCGAACTGTTATCTACAAAAGTTTGTGCACCGCACCATTCCTGCCGTTTTGACGGTTGCAATGGGCATCTCAGAGGCCTAGGCCA
>CAJCHR010000089.1 GCA_903970225.1 Actinobacteria bacterium 21-64-8
GAATTATGACGTTTGACGGGACGCTTTGGAAAGGCGTCTATCCCGCGGCGACGACGCAGTTTGACAATGATCTCTCGGTTGACTGGGATGCGACTCAGAGGGTTCAGGTCGCGCTGGTCGACGACGGCGTCGATGGCCTGATCTTGCTTGGCACCTGCGGCGAGAATAATTCGCTCGAGCCTGACGAAAAGCGCGCCATCCTGAAGGGTGCGGTGGAAGCTGTTGCCGGCCGCGCTCCGCTGGTTGCCGGCGTATCCGAGTTCACGACGGCGCGCGCTATCGACTATGTGCGCGATGCGGAGAAGCTTGGCGTCGATGCGCTGATGCTGCTGCCCGCCATGGTGTATGTGCCGAGCCCGGCTGAGCTTCAGGCGCATTTCCGCGCGGTCGCCGCCGCCACCTCGCTGCCGATCATGCTCTACAACAACCCGCCAGCCTACCGCGTCAATGTCGATTTCGAGACGCTCGACGCACTGTCCGACGTCAAGAATATCGTTGCGGTCAAGGAAAGCGCGCCCGATCCGCGCCGCTTTACGGATATGCTCAACCGCTTCGGCGACCGCTACGAGGTGATGGCGGGGCTCGACGACATCGCGCTCGAAGGGCTGATGCTCGGCGCCTCGGGCTGGGTGTCCGGTCTGACCAGCGCGTTCCCCGTTGAGTCGGTCCGCCTCGTCGCGGCGTTCGACGAAGGCAATTGGCAGGAGGCGCGCGACATCTATCGCTGGTTCATGCCGCTGCTCCATCTCGATGCCGAGCATGATCTCGTCCAGTCGATCAAGCTCGCCGAGCAGATCATGGGCCGCGGCAGCGAGCGCGTTCGCATGCCGCGGCTGCCGCTCACCGGGCAACGCCGGGCCGAGGTGATCAAGTGGGTTGAAGAGGCTGCGGCGACGCAGCCAAGCAAGCGGACTGCGAAGGCGGCCTGAGAAGCCATGCGCAACACCTTCTTTTGCATCGACGGTCATACCGCCGGCAACCCCGTCCGCCTCGTGGCGGGCGGGGCGCCCTTGCTCCGGGGCGCGACGATGATCGAGCGGCGCGCGGACTTCATTGCCCGCTTCGACTGGATCCGCACCGGCCTCTGCTTCGAGCCGCGCGGGCACGACATGATGTCGGGTGGGCTCCTCTATCCGCCGACGCGCGAGGACGCCGATTGCGGCATTCTGTTCATCGAGACCTCGGGCTGCCTGCCGATGTGCGGCCACGGTACGATCGGGATGGTCACCTTCGGGCTCGAACACGGCCTGATCACGCCGCGCGAGCCCGGCAGGTTGCGCATCGAGGTGCCTGCCGGGCTGATCGACATCGAATATGGTGCCGAGGGCGACCGCGTCCGCTGGGTCCGGATCCGCAACGTGCCGGCCTATGTGGCAGCGACGGGGATCGAGATCGACGTGCCGGGCTTCGGTCCGCTTAGCGTCGACGTCTCCTATGGCGGCAACTACTACGCGATCATCGAGCCGCAGGGCGCCTATGTCGGGCTCGACGATCTCGGCGCGTCGCGCATCGTCGCGCTCAGCCGCACGGTCCGGTCGCTTGTGCAGGCAGCGTTCGAACCCGTGCATCCGCTCGACGATCGCATCCGCGGCGTCAGCCATGTGTTATGGGCGGACAAGCCCAAGGGCGAGGGCGCGGACGGGCGCAACGCGGTGTTCTACGGCGAGAAGGCGATCGATCGCAGCCCGTGCGGCACGGGCACCTCGGCGCGGCTGGCGCATCTCGTCCACAAGGGCGTGCTCGCGGTCGGCGATCGCTTCGTCCACGAAAGCTATATCGGCAGCCGCTTCGTGGGCCGCGTCGAGGCGGCGGTGGACGTCGGCGGCGTGCCCGGCATCATCCCCTCGATCGAGGGATCGGCGACAGCGACCGGGTTCAACACGATCTGGATCGATCGCGAAGACCCCTTCTGGTCGGGCTTCTCCGTCGTCTGACTGCAACCATGAGGATGTGTGAATGGGCGTTTTGGGGCCGATCAAGCCGATTGCACGCAGTATCGACCCCGATGCGGCCCATCGCCTCAAAGCGACGCTGTCCTGGCCGCATCTGATCGCGATGGGGGTCGGCGCGATCGTCGGCACCGGCATCTATACGCTGATCGGCGTCGGCGCCGAGCGCGCCGGACCCGCGGTGATCCTCGCCTTCTTCGTGGCCGGCGCGGTCTGCGCCTGCGCCGCGCTCGCCTATGCCGAGCTGGCGACGATGATCCCGACCGCGGGCAGCGCCTATACCTATACATATTCGGTGGTCGGCGAGACGCTCGCCTGGGTGGTGGGCTGGAGCCTGATCCTCGAATATTCGCTGGCCTGCTCGACGGTCGCGGTCGGCTGGTCGGGCTATCTGGTCGGCTGGCTGCAATCGGCCGGGCTGCACCTGCCCGCGCTGCTGCTCAACGGTCCGCATGCGGGCGGCCTCGTCAACCTGCCGGCGGTGCTGGTGTCGCTGGCGATCGCGGGGATGTTGATGGCGGGCACGCGCGAGAGCGCGACGCTCAACATCGTGCTGGTGGTGATCAAGCTGGTCGCGCTCAGCGCCTTCGTCGCGCTGTCGCTGCCCGCCTTCGATGCGACGCACCTCCATCCCTTCATGCCCTATGGCTTCGCCAGCCATGCCGACGGCAGCAGCACCAAGGGCGTGATGGCGGCGGCCGCGATCGTGTTCTTCGCCTTCTACGGCTTCGATGCGGTAGCGACGTCGGCAGAAGAAGCGCGCAATCCTGGGCGCGACCTCACCATCGGCATCATCGGATCGATGGCGCTGTGCACCACGATCTACATCCTCGTCGCGATCGCCGCGATCGGCGCGATGCCATTCGCGACGCTCGGCAATTCGCCCGAGCCGCTGGCGCTGGTGCTGCGTACGCTGCACCACCCTTTTGCCTCCTGGGCGATCGCGGGGGCGGCGCTGGTCGCGCTGCCGTCGGTGATCCTGGTGATGATGTACGGGCAGAGCCGCATCTTCTTCGTGATGGCGCGCGACGGGCTGCTGCCGCCGGTGCTGGCGAAGGTGTCGAAGCGGACCGGATCGCCGGTGCTGGTGACCGGGATCACCGGGCTGTTCGTCGCGGCCGTCGCCGGCTTCTTCCGGCTCGACGAGATCGCCGAACTCGCCAATGCCGGCACGCTGATCGCGTTCATCGCGGTGGGCGGCTGCATGATGATCCTGCGCCGCCGCGCGCCGGATGCCGCGCGCGTGTTCCGCTGCCCGCAGCCTTATGTCGTGGGCACGCTGGCAATCCTCGGCTGCCTCTATCTGCTGTTCTCGCTCCCCGAGAAGACACTCGTGCGCTTCCTGCTCTGGAACCTGTTCGGGCTCGCCGTCTATTTCGCCTATAGCCGCTCGCGCAGCGTCTTGACGCGCGCGGCGGTCAAGATCTGAGGCGCGTCGATCAGGGCAGCGCCTTCGTCGCCAGCCGGCTGGCTATCCAGCGGCTGACCTGATCGTGCAACACGGACAGCGGCATCGGCCCATCGTCGAGCACGGCGTCATGAAAGGCGCGGATGTCGAAACGCGCGCCTAAGGCCTGCTCAGCGCGTCGACGCTCGGCCAGGAACTGCAACTCGCCGATCTTGTAGGCGAGCGCCTGCGCAGGCCAGGCGATGTATCGTTCGGTCTCGCCCTTCACCACACGCTCGGGCAATGCCGTGTTGTCCTCGAGGCAACGCATCGCCTGATCGGCGCTCCATCCCTTGGCGTGGAGGCCGACGTCCATGATCAGCCGGCAGGCGCGCCACATGTCGAACGACAGCCGGCCGAAGCGCTCATAGGGCGTGCGGTAGACGCCCATCTCTTCGCCAAGCTGCTCGGAGTAGAGCGCCCAGCCTTCGATGAAGGCGGTGGGTTCGTCGCGACGTCGGAAGGCGGGCAGATCGGTGCGTTCCTGGCTTAGCGCGATCTGCAGATGGTGTCCGGGGACGCCCTCATGGAGGATCCAGGCGGGCAGTCCGAACAGCGGGTCGCCGTAGGAGGACCGGCCGACCATCACGGTGCCGGGTACGCCCTTGACGGGATCGCCCAGATTATAGCCGCCCGACGACGCCTCCATCTCGGGTGATTTGGTCCGGATCGTCCAGGTGAGGCGCGGGAGCGTACCGAACCATAGCGGCAGCAGCCCGTCGATCCGCTTGCCGATCTCGCTGGCCTTTTCGATGTAGGTCTCGAGATCGGGGGCGTAGAATTGCTTGTCGGTGCGCAGTTTGACGAGGAATTCGGGGAGCGTGCCGGTGAAGCCCGTGGCGCGCATCTCGACTGCCATCGCGGTGCGGATCCGCGCCACCTCTGTCTCGCCCAAGGCGAAGATCTGGTCCGGAGTAAGGTCGGTGGTGGTCGAGCGGCGGACGGTGAAGGCGTAATAGGCGGCGCCATCGGGCAGGCTGGAGACACCCAGGGTGGTGCGCGCATGCGGGACATAATCCTGCGCGAAGAACGCGACCATGCGCGCCTGTGCGGGCTTTACGGCGTCCACGACGGCTTGCTGCGCCGTGAGGCGTAGCGCCGCCTGCCGGTCGGCGGGAATGGTATCGGGCAGGGATTTGAACGGCGACAACAGCGGGCTCGCGTCGGCGGGCTGATCGGCGGC
>CAJCHR010000090.1 GCA_903970225.1 Actinobacteria bacterium 21-64-8
GCTGTTGATCGTCAGGTTGCTGCTACCGCCGGTCTTGGCATAGCTGACCGGCGCCAGCAGGCTCTGCTTGCCGATCGTGAAAAGCGCACCTGCCTGCAACGGCACGGACAGGGCGAGACTGGTAGCGCGCGGCGGCCGGCCGCCGCCGTTTCCGGAAAAGCGGCGTGCCATCGCTCAGGCCTCCGCCACCAGGTTGGAAGCGGTCGTACCCGTCGCGCGGACATAGATCGCGCGCACCGCGATATAAGACGCGTCGGCAAGGTTGCGGTATGTCGCGTCCGCCTGGCTGTCGACCGCGCGGAGAGTCACGTCGCCGCCGCTGCCGACGTAGATGCCTTTGGGGATGGGCGAGAGCGCGGCGGTGTCCGACGGCACGAGTGCGAAGACGTCCCGGGCCGGGCTGTTGGTGGAATCGGACTGGTTCGCGAATTTATCGGCCATGGGAGGGGTTCCTTTCCGGGGCGGTTGGCAAAATCGCGCGCGTCAGCCGCGCGGCGATTTGGACCAGAGAATGCGCAGGTTCGCGGCGGCGAGATCGATGGCGGCGGCGGTGCGATTTTCGAAGACGATGCGGCAGGTGCCCGAAAGGCACTGAACATCACGCAGCGAGATTCCGGCACGGTCGGTGCCCAGCGATACCGAGCTGACGAAGTCGCCAAGTGTCATCGGGGGCACCGCGAAATCGACTTGCAGCGTTGCGGCGGCCGCAATCGAGGGCAGATTGTAGCCCGTGAACAGTGCCTCGCGCAGTTCGCCGCCGGGGCCGATCATCCGCGCGTCGTCCTCGCTCGACCACGCGAAGGCCGGCGCGAGCTGGTTCGGCACGATCTCGCAATCGACATCGAGGAACTCCGCGCCGGCGTCGAGCGCCGTGCCGGTCGCGGTAACGACCAGCAGCTTCAGTTGTTCACTACGCCGGTCGAGCACCGCGCCGCCATCGGTGTTGGTGAGAGTAACGGTCTGGCCCGGGACCAACTGCGCGACATAGCCGTTGCCGTTGTCACTGGCGCGGCCGACATAGAAGCCGGTCAGGTTTGTCCCCGGGGTGACGCCCTGGCTGGTGTACACGCGCATCTGCCGCAGGATTCCCGGCGGGAGCAGCAGGTTCTCGTTGAGGCCGCTGCGGAGCAAGATCCGCCGCTTCACCCATTGCGACTGCGGGAAGTCCCAGACTTCGCGTGCGCCGGCGATCTGCAGGTCCAGCACGCAGTCCATGTCCACGAGTTTCCCGAAGCCCGCCGGCATCGTATCGTGGATCAGCGTCAGCCGGCCTTCGAAGCGGATTTGCCCGTCGAAGCCGGCCACGCCGTTCGTCCCCTCCGCCAGGATGTATCCGCCAAAGCCGGTTATCGTGAAATCGCGTACCGTCAGTCGCGAAAGGCTCAGGGCCAAAAAGGCGATGCACTGCGATCCATAGCTCGCGCCGTTGGCGGCGTTCCCGGTGTTGTGGAAATGGCCGCCGATCACCGTCGCCTGGCTGCCCGCTTCGGCTGCGACCACGAACTTCACGCCACTGCAGACGAATTGGCGGATTTCGATCGCGCGGCACTCGGCCAGCCCTATGGCCTTGTCGAGATTCGGGTTTGTAGGTGTCGAGCTGTCCGTCATCGAACACCCGTCGATCACCGCGCCATCGACGTATTGCAGCAGTATCCCGCCTCCGACCGAGCGCGCCGCGACATCCCGGATCGCGATGCGCTGCGCGCCGATCACGCAAAGCCCGGTCTCGACGGCGCCCTGCGGATCGCCGGCGATCGTGACATTGCGGATCGTCAGGTCGGTGAGCAGCGGCCATTTGTAGATGGTCTTGTTGGTTCGGCCGGCGTTCCCGAACGCGTCCGTATACGATTGCGAGGCGACACTCGCGATCGCAAAGGCCGCAGGCATCGGGGCGTCGATAGTGAGGAGGTCTCCGGCCACGCCCCGGACTTTGGCGAAGCCAAACTGGAGCGGCTCCGGCAGATCGGCCGACAGTGAGCCGAAGCGATAGAGCAACGTGTCGCCGGGAGACCATTTCGCACCTTCGCCCGCGGCCAGGGTCAGAACAGTGTCGCCGGCGGCGACATCCGTGCCGAGATCAGAGCGGATCTCGGGAAAATCGTAACTCGCATATGGGGTGGCGAAGACGCCACGACTGGAACTCAGCGACAGCGTTGCGCCGCAGCCATCGAACAGCTTGAGTTGCTTGGGGATCAGGACCGCGGGCTGCTGCCCGATCAGATGCAGATGAACGGGCTCGGACACCGCGATCGCTGCCACCGGATAGAAATCGCCGGTCAGGGCGATCTTCGTCGGGGCGGCGGCGAAAGCGCTCAGGAACGCGGCAGTGTTGACGTAAGGCGCGACCACGATCGAGGATTGCGCGCCGTATTGCTCGATGCTCGGCGTTACGCCGAGCAGGGCCTGGGTCGCCAGTGCGCGCGATGTTGCGTCGATCGCCATGGCTCAGTGACCCAGCCGGTAGGTGACCGAGCCCGAAGCGAGGCTGACGACGAGCGAGAGCGTCGCCGCAGGGTCGTTTTCCTCCCACACCGCCTCGCACGCGTTTCCGGTGAACTGCGCCCAGGCTTTCCCCGCGACCGTCAGCGGGCTGAACGTGATCCCGCCATCGGTCGAGCGCACGACGTTCACGCTGCCTTGCCAGGTTCCGCTCAGCACCAGCACCACCGCAACGCCGCGGGCGGGCACGAAGCCGCCGTAGGTGCCGCTCGCGGACGCCGTACCGGTCAGTGGCGCAGGGGTTGCGGCGCCGGTCATCGATACCGGGAGTGGTGAGCTGGCCGATACCAGGTTCAGGCCCCCAGTCGGATCGGAATAGCCCATTGCCGATGCGGCCGCGAATTTGGCGGGGGTGACAATGGGTGTTGAAGACAAGGCTAACCTCCGGGGCGAATCAGTAGCTCCGTAATTAACCTATCAGGTACATTGTAGGAAAGTTAATTCGTGCTCTTGGTTATTTAGCGTGCCTACCCTCGGACCGCCAACGGCGTGGGAGGACGTAAGTGAGCGTCTCAAGGCGAATTCGGATCGGGCCCGCAACCGCGACCAATGCGCGAACGACGACGACTGACATCACGACTTCGAGCAGCAGATTGGCAGCCGCCGCGCCGGTCACACCTAGCACATGGACCAGCGGCACCGTCAGCGCGACCGTCAAAACCGCACAGACGCCGTAAGCGATCGTGAAGCTCTCATGGCGATTGACCGAGAGCAGCAGGTCCGAGAGCGGATTCCACACCACGCTGGCGGCAAGACCGATCGCGGTCAGCGTGATCATAGTCTGAGGCGCGGCGACGCTGCCCCCCGTCCACAAGGCCAGCAGGGGCTTGCCTGCCAAGGCAAGGACCAAAGCGTAGCCGCCGCCGGCAAAAATGCCGATCGCCGCCAGCCCGTTCATGATCATCGAGGCGCGGCGTGTGTCCGACCGCACGAGCGCTGACGCGAATTCGGGCATGAGCGGCACTGCGATGATCGCGATTCCCTGCAGTGCGATACGCGATAACGTGCGCAGGCTGGTGACGATCGGCACGGAGGCCGCACCGGCGGCAAAACCGACGGCGATGGCCGAGCCTTGCAGATACAGCGCCTGAGAGACGGGAATCAGCGTCGCTGCAATCGCCGGGCGCCACATCTGGCGGATCCGGTGTCCGACTGGCTTCGAAGATGGCGTCCGCCACGGTGCTACGCGGCGCGAAAGCCCATATAAGCTGGCCACCCCGATGCCCCGCACGATCAGCCAGGTGGCGGCTGCAGCAAGGGGGCCGCCGCGGGTCAGAGCGACCACTGCGACCGCGACGGCCTCGACCAGCGTAATCGTCGATTCGATCGTGATCGCCTGCGCAATCCGTCCAGTCGCCCGCGCGACGGCTCCGAAAAGCTGGCCCTGCAGGCCGAGCAAGCCGTAAACGCACAGTATACCGAGCACGAGACGCGCCTCATCGGACCCAAGACCACCTCGGACCGCAAGCCACGGGCCGGGCAGGATCAGGATGATCGGTATCGCGATCGCCAGAACGATCGCGGACAGGATCATCACGATCGTCCGCGCGGCCCGGTAGGTAAGCTGTGCCTCGTCGATATCGCCGCGCGCCACCTCCGCGATCAGCCGCATCGTCGCGGTGGTGCCGAAGCCGAGGTCCGAGGCCGAAAGAAACGAGGGTATCGCCGAGAGCATCAACCACTGGCCATAGAGCGGCAAGCCCCAGCTCAGGGCGAGCGCCGGTACCAGGAACAATTGCGCGGCGCTGGTGATCGCTTTGGCATAGAACATCGCCGCGACGCCCAGCAGCACGCGGCGGATCATTTGCTCGGCAGCTCCGCCGGCTTGCGTGGTTCCTTGGCCGGTTCCGGGGGGCGGATGAACCGATGCAGTTCGGCTTCGAACGCGGCAAGGATCTCACCTTGTCCCCACCGCTCGCGCGCCCGCGCGATCCCCCCGCGCCCCAGCCTGTCGGCAAGCGGGCCGTCGTCCACCAGCGCCGTAAGCCCGGCGGCGAGCGCCGCGGCATCGCCCGGCGGGGTCACCAAGCCGCAGCCGGCGACTTCTGCTGCGAGGCCCGTTCCGGGATTGGCGGTCGCAACGACCGGCCGGCCCGACGACAACATGTTGCACAGCTTCGAAGGCAGCACGAGGTCGGCTGCCTCGGCGATCTGTGGCAGCACGTGAACCTGTGCGAGGGCGAGCAAGCCGCCCATCCGGGCCGCGGGTTGCAGCGATTGGATTCGCACGTTCGCAAGCCCATCGGCGAGCACTTCGAGCCGAGCTCGGTTTGGGCCGTTGCCGCAAATCACGAACAGGATGTCCTTGCGGCCCCTCAGCAGGCGCGCAGCATCGACGATGACTTCGATACCCTGCTTGTTGGCGATGCTTCCCGAATAGAGCACGACCTTGCGCGCGCCGATCTCCCATTGCGCGCGATAACGCGCCGCCTCGCGCGCGTCCGGCGCAAAACTTTCGGCCGCCCAGTTGCGCAACTGGTACGTGCGGGCGGGCGGAATGCCCATGCCCAGCAGCCGCAATTCCATCTGGGGACTGATCGTCGAGACCTTGTCCGACGAGCGCAGGACCGTCCGCTCGAACCATTTGGCCAGTCGCCCGGTCGTGCCATCCGGTGCGATCAGGCCGGTTGCACAGGCCGCGTCGGCCTCGAAGTCCTGAACGTGAGTCCAGAGTTTCGCGCCGCAGAGCCGCGCGGCCAGCCAGGCAATGCAGACCGAAAACAGCGAGGGCGTGACCGCGAACACCACGTCGGGCGATACGCGCAGCGCCGACCAGATCGCACGCGGCAAAACGCACAGCGCATAGGACACCGCGTGCAGCACGCGGGCAAGGCCCGTCGGTGTGCGTGGGATGAATGTGCGGCAGCGGGTAACGCGAACGCGCTGTTCGATGCTCGTGTGCCACAACAGTCTGGGAGCGACCACCCGCGCCCAATCCGGATAATAGGGCTCGCTGACCAACGCCTCGACCGCATGGCCAGCCGCGGCCAGCGATTCGGCGAGGCCTGCGGTGTAGGGCCCGATTCCCACGGGTTCGGGCGTGTAATTGAGGCCGATGATCAGGACCTTCACGAGGCCAATCTCAAGGTGCCTGCCTCGCTCCCAGCAAGGAACGTCTGGTACGTCTGCGCGATGCCGGCATCGAGCGCGATCGTTGGCTGCCAGCCGAGCGCGGCGATGCGCGATCCGTCCATCAGCTTGCGCGGTGTGCCATCGGGCTTGCTGGTGTCGAACACGATATTGCCACCGAAGCCAACCGCCTCCGTGACCAGCCGCGCCAGCTCGGCGATCGTCACGTCGGTGCCGCTGCCGACGTTGATCGGTGCTTCGCCCTCGTAAACGTGAAGGAGGTGGATACAGGCCTCGGCGAGATCATCGACGTGGAGGAATTCGCGGCGCGGTTGGCCGCTGCCCCACACCGTCATGCTTTGCGCCCCGGCAACCTTTGCCTCGTGAGCCTTGCGGATCAGCGCGGGCAGGACATGGCTGCTGGTGAGATCGAAATTGTCTTCGGGACCGTAAAGATTGGTCGGCATCGCCGAGATGAAGTTGCAGCCGTACTGGCGCCGGTAGGCCTGGCACAACTTGATGCCCGCGATCTTGGCGATGGCATACCATTCGTTGGTCGGCTCGAGCGGGCCGGTCAGCAGCGAATCCTCGGAAATCGGCTGCTCGGCGAACTTGGGATAGATGCACGAGGAGCCGAGCAGCAGCAGCTTGTCCACGCCGACCAAGCGGGCGGCCTCGACGATATTCGCCTCGATCATCAGATTGTCGTAGAGGAAGGTGGCCGGAAGGCTGTCATTGGCGAGGATCCCGCCGACTTTGGCGGCTGCGACCAGCACGACCTCAGGCCGGTGCGCATCGAACCACTCGCGAACCGCGCGCTGATCGCGCAGATCGAGCCTGCGGTCTGCGGTGAGCATCCGGCAGTCCTCTCGTGCCAGCCGGCGCACGAGCGCCGACCCGACCATTCCTCTGTGGCCAGCGACAAAAACGCGTTTGTCTGCGAGGGAAAAAACCATGCCCTCGCCCATTGCCTGGTCGCTCACGACCGCCCCTGCATCAGCGAAGCTGCGACCCACGCGGCTTCAAAAAAGCGCGCCCAACCGACGATCCGGTCTTGGTGACACGGAATCAATCCAATTTGGCTCAAGCTATTCCTAGCGCAATTTTTGCACTGCACAAAGCCGTAGCGAAGCGCGGCCACCAAGCGCTTTCCTCAGACGGACTGTCCGCTCGGCGCGGTTCGCATCAGTGCGAGATCGGCAAGGACCATCTCACGGGCCAATTCGCGCGCGCTCGTTTCATGCTGCCAGCCGAGCTGTTGATGCGCCTTCGATGGGTCACCGATCAGGTGCGCTACCTCGGTCGGGCGGAAATACCGCGGATCGATCTCGATCAGCGCGGCGCCCGTCCTGCAGCAAAGACCTTTCTCTTCGAGACCCTCGCCGGTGAACTCGATCGGGCGTCCGATGTCCTCGAACGCCCAGCGCGCAAAATCGCGTACGGTCACCGCAACACCCGTCGCCAGGACGTAATCGTCGGGCTTCTCCTGCTGCAGCATCATCCACATGCCGCGCACGTATTCGCGGGCATGGCCCCAGTCGCGCAGGGCGTCGAGATTCCCCAGAAACAGCTTCTGCTGCAGCCCCAATGAGATTGCCGCGGCGGCGCGCGTGATCTTTCGCGTGACGAAGGTCTCGCCGCGCAAGGGGCTCTCATGGTTGAACAGGATTCCGTTCGAGGCGTGAATTCCGTAAGCTTCGCGGTAGTTTACGGTGATCCAGTAACCATAGAGCTTGGCCACGCCGTAGGGCGATCGGGGATAGAACGGCGTCGTCTCTCGCTGCGGTATTTCCTGCGACAGACCGAACAGCTCACTGGTCGAGGCCTGATAGAACTTGGTCTTCTTCTCAAAGCCCAGAATGCGGATCGCTTCCAGCAAGCGTAGCGGTCCGACCGCGTCTACGTTCGCCGTGTACTCGGGCGTCTCGAACGAAACCGCAACATGGCTCTGTGCACCGAGATTGTAAATCTCGTCAGGCTCGATCTCTTGTACGATCCGGATCATGTTTGTGGAGTCGGTAAGATCACCGAAATGTAGATGGAAATTCCGGTGTTCGATATGAGGATCTTGATAAATATCTTCAATACGACCGGTATTGAATGAAGATGAACGACGCTTTATTCCGTGAACTACATAACCCTTTTCAAGAAGGAGACGTGCCAGATAAGCACCATCTTGACCCGTAACGCCGGTTATCAACGCGACTTTGGAACGTCCGCCGGTCATATCCTTCATTTTGCCCCTTGATCTGAACCCGTTGGATTAACGCATGATCGATGTCGCACAAGGCAAATGTATCGAATGGTCATAAGTTGGGGCCGAGCCAGATGCTCAGCTCAGCCAGGTCTTGCGCCTGGCGCCGGACTGCGCCGCTCCCAAGCTCTCGCGCCGTACGCCCCGCGCGCGACGCGAACCAGGCGGCGAACCGGCCGATCGTTTTGGGCGCGGCC
>CAJCHR010000091.1 GCA_903970225.1 Actinobacteria bacterium 21-64-8
CGATGGCGTTGATGCGGATCGGCTCGTTCATGAACTCCATCGCTATGCATTTGGTCATGTGGATGACCGCGCCTTTGCGGCCGAGTGAGGCACGGTGTAAGGCCGTGCCCTTGATCCCGCCCGAGGAGGCGACGTTGACGATGCTCCCTTTGCTGCGGATCAGCTCGGGGATCGCCGCCTGCGAGAGATAGAAGGGCGCGCTCAGGATGATCGCGAGCTTCTTCTCCCAGTCGGCCTGCGTGACCTCGCCAACGCGGTGAAACAGGGTGATGCCCGCGATGTTGCAGAGACCGTCGAGGCGATCGAAGTGCGCGATTGCTTAGCTCACGGCATCGATGCACACTTGGCGCTCGGTCAGATCGCCGATGAACGGCGCGCTCTCGCCGCACGTTTCCGCGATGCGCTCCGCGACCGACGCCACGCCCGCGCCGTCGCGATCGACCAGTCACAGCCGGGCGCCTTCGCGCGCGCAGGCCAGTGCGGTCGCCGCGCCCAATCCGTTTCCCGCGCCGGTTACGAGCACGACCTTTCCCTGAAGTTTGCATCAACGTTGCCCCGCTTGCGGGCTATCGGCCACCCTACGTGACCAGTCGTGCATGCGATCCCACATCAGCCGGCGGGTGCTCGCAAACGTCTGGCAGTGTCCCGACCTCGGCAGCATATGGAGCGTGACGTCGCTGCTCGACCGGAAGTACCCCGGCTCGGCATGCGGATAGGGCGAGACATCGCGTTCGCCCAGGCAGATATACACCGGCACGTCGATAATGGCGGCGTCCTCGGCCACGATCAGCGTGCGGATCGAATCGTGTCCGATGACGCTCGGGGTTTGCACCGCGAGCGCATCGTCCGCGGCGATGACCTCTGCTGGAACATCGTCCCAGTGGAATGTCTCGCGTGAGCCGGCCCGATCGGTGTCGGAATAGTCGGGCGCCTGCTCGACCGGAGGCAGCAGGTCCGCGGCGCGCAGCTTCTGGCCATTGAAGGTCAGATGGATGCCCTCGGCCGTGTAGCCCATGATCATCACGCCGTCGTAGCTGTGCTGGCGAGCTTGCTGGACGATGATCATCATCCCGCCCATCGAGTGGCCGCCCCCGATCCGCGTAACATTTGCCAACGGCGACAGGTCCGGGTGCAGATCGCCTTGCGCCAATCGCGCATGGAACTGATCGACCGCAGCATGCGCGGCCAAAGCGACAATGCCGCGCGTCGCTTGTCGTTGCTCGGGAACCCGGCTGCTTCGCCCACGCCGAGATGGTCCAGAAGCAGGACGATACTGCCCAGCGCCGCCAGATGCTCGGCAGCGCTATAGCCGGGACAGTCGGCGATCGTCGCATGGTTATAGCGCTTATCGTAGCTTCCGCCCGCCAGCAGCGTCATCGTGACCGGTCGCCGCCCGAGCAGCGCCGGGTCGTCGGGGAAGAAGAACCAACCGGCGATTGTGAGCGATCGGCCGTCGCACACGTCCGCCGGGTGTGCCGCCGTCACATCGAAGGATAGGGGACGGGGTCCAACCACTACGCTCTCCCGATGCTCGTCCGCAGTATCGCGCGGATCTCTATCATCGACACCCCTCATGGCGAGACGGTCAGTGCCCGCTTTGATCGCACACTCAGCTAAAATCCAGCATAAATTTATCAATAGGGCACTATCTGAGTCGACAATCAGCTTCAGCTGACCCAAAAAGGGCCTGCCGCGCCGCCAAGCAGCGCGGTCGCTCAGGAGCGCACAGTTTCGGGCGGAGGATCCTTGGGAGGGAAGAACGATGAACAAAACTCTTTGGCAGGCCGCTATCCTGTCCTCTAGCGCCCTCGTCGCAATCGGGGCCTGCATCACTCCTGCGCAAGCGCAAATCGCACCCGTCAAGGGTGCCCCCGCCGATGCATCCGCGAGCGAAGGCACTGTCGAGATCGTCGTCTCGGCGCGGCGCAAGGACGAACTGCTCCAGGACGTGCCGCTCACCGTCAACGCGGTTACGGCCGCGCAAGTGCAGAAGCTCAACTTGCGCGATTTCAAGGACATTGCGACCATCGTCCCTGGGCTGACCTTGACCCCGAGCGCAGACCCCACAGCCCCGACGTCGCAGCTCAGGGGTGTCAATTACAACGTCAACAACAGCGGCAACGCGGGCACTATTCAGTTCTATCTGAACGAGTCCCCCGTGCCCGCGGCCAACCTGTTCCAGTCGCTTTACGATGTCGGCCAGGTCGAAGTCCTGCGCGGTCCGCAGGGAACGTTGCGCGGCGTGGCCTCGCCTTCCGGATCGATCACGGTAACGACCATGAAGCCGAAGCTCGATGAATTTGGCGGAACGTTCTACGCCACCGTCAACAATATCGGCGGGATCAACGGCAATGGTGCGGTGAACATCCCGATCATTCGCGATATCTTAGCCGTCCGTCTTGCCGGCGTGGTCGACGACAACGAAGCGAACCGCGTTCGCAGCATCAACAATCCGTCATTCGCCCCTTATTCGCGCTCGCGCGGCGAACGGGCTTCGGTGCTGTTCGAACCGACCGGCACTCTGCAGATTGCCGGCACGTACCAGCACTACCTCAACAAGACCGCATTTTTCGACCCTGTCGAATCCGCCAGCATCGCCGATCCGACGCTTGCGCCTAGTGGCACCTTGATCACGGCCGGAAGCCGTCAGGCCGCGGAAAACACGCCGCGCAACGTTCGCGCCGATTATAGCCTCTACAACCTGACCGCGCGGTGGGAAGTCGCCGGGCAGAAGCTCGACTATGTCGGCGGGTGGACCCGGCTTCATGCACGAGCCCAGTCGCCGTTGGACGTCGGCGGGGTGTTCTCGCCCAGGTCCGCGGTCCTGATCGCGGGCGCCGTGCCGGGCAGTCTCTTCATCACCGATCCCAACACCGACCCGGCGACGAACCCGACGCTTGCCAATTTCGGCCAGTTGACCGACGTTCTCGTCAAATCGGAATCGCACGAATTCCGGGTGTCGAATGAAGCGCGGGTTTTCGGGTTCTTGGATTATGTCGTTGGCGGCCTGATCAATCGGCAGACGTCCTTCGACAACCCGCTGATCGCTAAGGTGCCGCTGTTCGGTTTGCCGGCGGCCTTCGTTCCAGCCGTTTGCGGAATTCCCGCCGCCAGCCAGCCGGTCTCCCCGATCGGGACCTATTGCTTCGGCGGCCTGAACGATATCTTCGACAGCAGGAATCTCGAGAAGTCGGTGTTCGGCAACCTTACCGCGCACATCGGGGATGCCACCGAAATTTCCGGCGGGCTGCGGTACATTCACAACAACGCGTCTTCGGCAACCTCGGGTTCGGTTCCGCTGCCCACGCTGAATGACACGGCGCATGCCACGATCTACTCGGCAACGGTCAAACACCGGTTCAACCCTCACCTCATGGTCTATGCCAGCACCGGAAGTTCGTTTCGCGTGCCGCCGAATACCAACCCGATCATCTTCGGCCTGAGCGGGGCCTACTCACTGGCTTCGGATCCATTCTTGAGCGCGTTGTTCCAGAAGCCGATCCATGAGAAATCAAAATCCTACGAGATCGGCGCCAAGACCGACTGGTTCGATCATACGCTGCAGCTCGATCTGACCTACTATCATCAGGATTTCACCAACTTCATCTATTCGGGCTCGCCCGTGCAATACCGCGACGGGCTCAGCCCGGTTCCGCACAATCCCGGGCCGACCTCGTCGGGTGTCACCGTGCCCGTCCCCGCCAAGGTCGATGGTATCGAGGCGGAATATGCGTTCCGACCATCGGCGAACTTCAGCGTGGAAGGCACGCTCAGCTACGCGCTGGCCAAGATCACCGGCGGGCTGATCCCTTGCCCGCCCACGGCGTCGAGCCCGCTGACGCAGACCAATCTGCTCAACTTTTGCTCGGGCAAGGGATTGCGCGCCGGACCCTCGGCGCCATTCAGCGCCACCGTGCAGGCCGAATACACCCGGCCCGTTACGAGCCATGTCGATGCCTTCGTTCGCGGTCAGTTGACGTTCTACGGTGCCTCGCAAAGCGATCCGCTGAACGCGATCGACGACATCAAAGCATATGCGCCGGTCAACCTCTTCCTCGGTGTGCATGATGCCGACAACGGTTGGGAGATCACCGCCTACTCCAAAAACATCTTCAATGTTCAGCGCGTCCTCTCGCGGGATTTGCTCGCAGCGCAAGTGAGTTCGACTTTCGCCATTCCTTCGGACTATCGAGCCATCAGGACGACGGCACCGCGAGAGTTCGGCATCATCCTGCATTACGCGTTCGGATCACGCTAACGATCGGCAAGAGCGCAGATCGAGCCGGGCGCAAGCGCTCGGCCCAAAGGCGTTGCGCCGAAGTGGCATAGCGAAGGAGTCTTCGCGCGGCGCAGCGTACGTTTTCAGGGTTCGAAGGGCAGGCCCCTGGCAACACGGTCCGATTGCGAGAACAGGGCGGTCTGCACGACCGACGCGCGAGGCCAGCCGGCGTGGATGGCGTATTGCAGCACGAACTCGAACATCTCCGCGGCGGTGGCGTTGCCGCTCTTCATCGCGGCGTAGACATGTGACCGGATCGGATTGTCCGAGGCGGAATCGGCGACGCCGACCAAGGTGATCCAGCGGCGGCTCACCTCGTCGAGCCTCGGACGAGACCACATCTCTCCGAACACGAAATTGACGATTCCCGCCTCGAAGAAAGCCGTCTGCGGCGGCGGGCCCGGGAAGGTCATGACCTTCTCGAAATTGGCCACGCCCTCGACGATCCGATCGGCAGGATCCCAGGATCCCGTCCGAATGGGAGGCACGGCAGCGCATTCGATCCCGAGTGCTTCGCAGTTTGCCGTGATCGCGCGATCGATCCGGCCGCCGGTCGACCAACCGCAGTAGACCGCCGCGTGGAGCGCCGCTTCGCGCAGTTCCGACGCCGACAGCTCGGCCGTCTTCAGAGCGCCGCGAACATAGGCGTCGGTCGCCTGCTGGTCGGCCGCGTTGGCAGCACCCGTCATCGCGATCAGATAGCGCGCGCGCAACGCGAGCCCCGGACGCTCCCAGACTTCGGCGAAGATGAAGTCTCGCCAGCTTTGGTCGAGCAGCGATGCGGGGTAAGCTGGCGGCGCGGCCAGCAACCGTGCCTGCGCAGTTTCGCCGCGCAGGCTGCGGGCGCGCATATCGAGCGAGGTCGTCATGGCGTTGGGCTCTCTTGCTGAGCGAGGAACGCGGCCTGCATCGCGGGATCGACCGTCGGCAGTCCCTCATCGCCGCCGGCAAAGCGCGCGATCGCGGTGCGGATGAAACCATCCGGGTCCGCGGCGTGAGCCTGCATCACCTCCCAGACCTCGTCGTGCGATGGGATGATGATCCGCCCGGCGACCATGCCGTCGGCGAGCGTCTTCGCCACGTCGGCGGCGGTCTTGACGGTGAACTGGCTTCCGGGTCCGCGGAACGTCAGGTTTGGTGTCCAGGTTTTCATCGAGTCCGCGACGCGCGTCGCGATCGGCCCCGGACAGAGGCAGCTTACGCGCACGCCCTGCGGCTCGAGATAAAGTGCGAGAGATTCGGAGAGCGCGATCACCGCGGCTTTCGCGGCGACGTAAGGCATCCGGTTTGCCGCGTACGGATAGAGCCCGGCAAAGCTTGCCGTATTGACGATGTGGCCGTGCCCCACCGCGATCAGGCGGGGGAGGAAGACCGCATTGCTGCGAATGACCGAAAACAGGTTGAGGCCGATCAGCCTCTCCCACTCGGCAATCGGAATGTCCTGCGGATTGCCGCTGACGATCGCGCCGACGTTGTTGACGACGATGGACGCATCACCGAGCCGATCCGCGGTCCGATCGGCGGCCTCGGCCACCGAGGCATCGGACATGACGTCGCAAGAAATGCCGACGGCCCGCCCGCCGAACGCGGCTATTTCGGCGGCGGTGCGTTCTGCAGCTACCTGGTTAAGGTCCGCGACGGCCACGCAAGCGCCGCGCCGCGCTAACTCGTAGGCGATCGCCTGCCCGATGCCGTTGCCGCCACCATAGACAAGGGCGACGCGCCCATCGAACGGCATCATGCTCAATGGCCTACCCTCCCCGATTATTGCTTTTGACGGTAACCTGTATGGCGCACGAAGGTGTCCGGCAAGCGACGCGAATGCGGAAAGAGAGCCCTGTTCTAGGTGCCGTCGATGAGTGCCATCGTGTCGCGCAGCTGCGCCTCGGACATGACGCGGTCAGTCGTTTGACTTTCCGCGCCACACCTTCCATCCGAACCCCCGTTTAGTCGGCCGGGACGCCGATCACATGCGCGGTTGTGACGCGCGAGCCTTGGGTCGCTTCGATCGAGCGGCGGATGCCTTCGCGCACCGAGACCTTGCTCGGCCCGAGCAGCCGCTCCATCTTGGTCGTGTCGGCCCAGATCGGGTAGGCGAGGCTGTTGTTCACGAACTTGGGCTCCTTGCCCAGGATTTCGCCGGCGATCTGGCAGTATTCCTGCGTGGTGACCGCTTCCGAGCCGCCGAGATTGATGACTTCGGTCCCGACCTTGGCGATGCCGGCGGCACCGATGGTCTTCTCGACGTAGTCGTCCTCGTACAGCGGGGTGAAGACGTTGCGCACGCCAGGATAGACGTTGACCGGCTCGCCGCGAGCAACCTGATCGATCCGCTCGGTCACGCCGCCGCCCCGGGGGCCGTAGAACGAGAAGATGCGGACCATCGTCACCGGCAGGCCGTAATCTTCGGAGATGTGGCGAAGCAGGAATTCGGCGGCAATCTTGCTGGCCGAATAGGGCTCGATCGAGGTGTGAAGGCCGTAGGGATCGTCCTCGCGCAGCGGACGCTCGCCCTGGTAGGCGTAGAGCGAACCGGTGCTACCATGGACGAAGGCCTCCGCGTCGCGATAACGGCGTGCGAGGCGCCCCGTCGCGCCGGTGTTCACTTCGTAATGCTGCGGATGCGACGGCGACAACACCGCATAGTTGATCACGATATCGACTTCCTTGGGAAGCGGCGAAAGGTCGGAATCCGCGAGATCGAACGAAACCGCCTTGGCACCGGCTTCCTCGACGATCCGCTTCTGTTCGGGGTTCGAATAACGGGCGACCGCGAAGACTTCGTTCGACTTGGCTAGCTCGCGGGCGACCGGAAGCGCGACCAGGCCGCTTGCGCCCGTCACGAGTACGCGTTTGCCAGATACTTGAACCATTAACTTTCTCCTCAGTGTTGCAATTGGAACCGGCGCCCTACGGTGGTCGACCGGCACGACATGGGGAATGCAAGAATGAGGCCGGTGCGATGGCTCGGTGCCGGTGCCGCGATCTGCTCGACCGCGTCTCGGCAACGAGCCTGTCGTGCTGACGATCGATTCCGATCGCCCATTACCGAATCTCTTCCTCATTCCGTATCGCTTGGCCCACGACCTATCCAGCTGTCTAAATTGATGCAAGCCATTAGTGCCCTCTTTTCAGTCTTTCCCAGGCCTTCACCACCTTCATTCCCAAATAGTGCACGCCTTTATGATCGAGGCGTGAAGCGCTGCACCCATCTCCGACCTTCACAATGGGACATGACGAGTCCGGCAGCCCGGAGCGCCCTTGACGCATGCCCAGCAGTCGCCTGACGTTTTAGTGTGTTTAGGGTCCTAGAAGCCGCTAACCCGGGTTGATTGGCTTGCTATGATTCCATATAGGTCACTGGTAATGGACGGGCCGCTGCTAGGATCGAGACGCGCACGCGGCAAGACGTCTTGAATCGGGAAGCCGACCACGCCTGGACATGGAGGATGAAATGAACACCCAGACCAAGCTCCGCGCGCAATTGCAGAGCATCGATCCGGCCGACTACACGTGCTGGGATTTCGCGGCGCGGGAGAAGGCAAAGCTGTGGCCGCGCACGTGGCAGGTCGCTTGCCGCGAGGAGGAGATCACCCAGCCAGGCTCTTTCGTCACGTACGAAATCGCGGACGACGCGATCATCGTCACGCGCAACAAGGCCGGCGAAGTCGTGGCTTTCCACAACGTCTGTCCGCATCGCGGTCGCCGCCTCACCAAAGGTTGCGGGAAGGCGGCGCAGTTCCGCTGCGGCTACCACGGCTGGACCTTCGACCTCGATGGCCGGAACGTCGCACTTCAGGACCGCGACGATTGGGCCGGAGCGCTCGACGACGTCGACCTCAGTCTGCAGCGCGTACGGATCGGCACATGGGGCGGCTTCGTTTTTGTGGATCTGCGCGAAGAGGGCGAGAGCCTGACCGAATATCTGGAAACAATTCCGGAATTTCTCGATCCGTTCGAATACGAACACATGCGCTATCGCTGGTATACGACGGTCCATATGGACTGCAACTGGAAGGTGGCACTCGAGGCGTTCATGGAGAACTATCACGTCTTCACGACGCATCCCCAGATCACGCATATCGTTGGCGACGATTATTCCAAGAGTTACGCCCAGGGGAAGCATGCTCATTTTGGGTTCTGGGGAACCACCACGCCGCTGGGCGTGCCGTCTCCGCGCACCAAACGCCAGCCGCCCGCCGACGCTCGCGACGGGGTGATCGAGTTCTTCCAGACTTACGAGGATCAGCTCAAGGCGATGTTCTCCGAGCGGGACTTCACCGCGTCGCAGCGCCTGAAGGAGATCGTCCCTGAAGGCGCCGATGCCGGGACCGCGTTCATGGCCGCTGTCCAGCTCGGCCGCGAGGCGGCGGAGAAGGAAGGGATCGGCTATCCGGAGCGCCTGACCTTCGAGCACATCGCCAAGGCCGGTGCCAACTGGCACATCTTCCCAAACTGCGCGACGCTCCCGTGGTTCGACGGGGCCTTGTTCTACCGCGCGCGGCCCGACGGCGACGATCCCGACAGATGCATTTTCGATATCTGGTCGTTGGTGCGTTTTGCGCCGGGTAGCGAGCCCGCTCTGGAGCGCAAGCTCTTGACCCCGACCGAAGGCAAAAGCGTCGGTCCGATCCTCGATCAGGACATCGCTAACATGAGCGAAGTCCAAATGGGGATGAAGTCTCGCGCCTTTCGCCGCGCACTCGCCAATCCGGTCCAGGAGATGGAGCTAATCAACTTCCATCGCCACCTCCACCGCTACCTCGACGACGAGATCCCGTCTTAGGTCGCGGCGAACCGAACGGCCCATGTTTGCTCGACGGGTCCGAGATGCCGAGCTGAGCTTCGCCAGATCCTTGCCGGCCGGGCCACAGGAGAGAGAAGATGATCGACCAAGAAACTTCCGAGCGCGATTTCTTTACCGACAGGACCGTTCTGCTTGACCCCTACACTTGGCTCAATGACAGCCGGGCGAAAGGCCGCGCACGCTGGATGGACGACCGGGATATCGTCATGGTCACCGGCTTTGCCGAGGCGACCGACGTCTTGCTGAGCGGCGACAGATTTTCTTCGGCGATCGCGGCGGCGGGCCCGACCGCAAAGCTCCCGTTTGAACCGCAGGGCGATGACATCACCGCGCAGATCGCCGAGCACCATCAGAAGTTCGTCGGCTCGGAACAGTTCATTTCCTATGATGGAGATCGCCACAAGGCGGCGCGCTCGATGCTCACCAGCCTGTTCGTCCCGTCGCGACTTCGCGCCAACGAGATCTTCATGCGCGATCTTGCCGACCGGATGGTGGTCAAGGCCGTTGCCGAGCGGTCCTGCGAGGTGATCGGTACGATCGCGACGCCTTACGTGACGCTGGTTATCGCCGATCTGCTCGGCGTTCCTGCAGAGGATCATGAAGCCATCTTCAAGGCGGTCACCTCGGGCCCACCACCGGGCAGCCTGGACGATGCCGATGCGGGATCATCGATGATGGAGATGGCCAAGGAGATCGGGCGCCTGTTCTTCGGCTATGTCGAGGATCGCCGGGCGAATCCGCGAACGGACGTGCTAACGGACTTGTCCTGCGCCAAGAACCCCGACGGATCGGTTCCGGCCGCACAGGACGTGGTCATGCTGGCGATCTTCCTGTTTGCCGCCGGCCAGGACACGAGCGCGAAGCTGCTCGGCAACGCTGTTCGCTATCTGGCGGAAAACACGGAATTGCAGGATCGTTTGCGCAGCGATCCCAAGCTGGTCCCCGACTTCATTGAGGAAATGCTGCGGCTCGAAGGCTCGACCAAGGTCACGCACCGGCTGGCGCAAAAGAATACACGGATCGGCGATCTGGAAACGCCGGTCGGGAGCAAGATCGTCGCCTCGCTGGCCGGCGCGAACCGCGATCCGGAACGGTGGGAAGATCCGGACGCGTTCGTTCTCGGGCGGCCGCGCATCAAGGAGCACCTCGCATTCGGACGCGGCGCGCACACCTGCATCGGTGCGCCGCTGGCTCGCGCAGAAGTTCGCGTCATGCTCGAGCAGCTGCTGGCGCAAACCTCGAGCATCACGTTGTCGGAGGCGCATCACGGCCCAGCCGGCCATCGCAAGCTCGATTACGAGGCGAGTTACATCATTCGCGGGCTTGAGAAGCTATACATCGAACTCGTGCCGAGCTGAGCGAAGCGGCCGCCAAGAACACGCCCGCAAAATCATTGAAAATCCGGAAAATCATTGAAGAAGGAAGAACTGTAATGCCGCACAAGGGCGGAATGACCGAGATGGACTATCTGACCGAGCTTCACGCGATCTATCGCATGAAAGGTCAGCGTGATCACGCGGTCGACCAGAAGGACTGGGACACCTATGCCCGGCTTCACACCGAGGATTACGTCGCGATGTCGATCGGTCCCGATCCGATCGTCGGCGGCCAAGCCGCCGCGAAGCAACTCGCGGTGCAGATGGCAGGCGTCACCACCATCCACCACTGCCATACGCCGGTCATCGATTTTCAGGACGCTAACCACGCCACCGGCGTATGGGCGATGGAGGACAACCTGTTCTGGTATCGGGGCGGTGAGAGGCAATGGCTGCGCGGCTTCGGGTTCTATCACGAGACGTACGTCAAGGGTGCGGATGGCCAGTGGCGCTTCAGCTATAGGAAGCTCGACCGCACGCACGCCGAGACCTCGCCGGGTGCGGCACCGATCGCTGCGAATTTCTCGAGCGAGAACACGATCATCGCGATGGCGTAAGCGCCTGCCCCGGCCCTTGAGGAGAAGCTGCATGATCACGTTTGTCGCCCGCCTGCGGGTCAAGCCCGACAACGCCCCCGCGTTCGAAGCAATGATGACCTACGTCGGCGAGATGACCCGCAAGCACGAGCCGGGCGTAGTTTATTACGGCTGGGCCAAGGGAGTCGATGAGCCCGATACCTATCTGGTCATCGAGGTGTACAAGGACCCGGCGGCGCAGGCAGCGCACATGGCGACCGAATGGGTCAAGGCGTCTCTGCCGAGGTCCG
>CAJCHR010000092.1 GCA_903970225.1 Actinobacteria bacterium 21-64-8
CCACCCTCCTTGCTGCCGGTCCTGAAGTTGACCCACGCCGCGCGCGCCATGCCGCGCGGATCGATGCCCCAGTGCGTGTAGAACCGCCGGTCCTCGATCGCCACGAACGCCTGAGTGACGTGCGGCGGCAACGTCTTTGCCACCACCGGCGCCTCGACCAGCGCGCCGCTGCGCGCGAACGGCGTGCCGTCGCTGGCGAGCAGCGTGATCTGCGGAGGCGAAAGCGGCTGGAGCGACTTCGACAGCGGCGCGGTAACCGCGAGCCAGGCGATCAGCACGAAGAACGCGAGCAGCAGTCCCGAGAGGATGCGGACCGTCCACCAGCGCTTGCCGCGGCGGCGTTTCGGCGCGGGCTCGTCCAGCAGCGGGTCATCCGCCGGAAGATCCGAGTCGTCGGGATAGTGCGGGGAGGAGCGCCAGGATTCCATCGTCGTGGCGCGATGCATAGCCGAACGAAACCCAAAGCGCATCGCGCGATGCAAAATCCTCCCCGAGCACGCTCGGGGAGGAATAGGATTCAGACTTCGTGCTTCTTCTCTCTCGTTGGCGTCAGCATCCCCGGCGACACGAAGCCGATCGGCTCCACCGCCATCGCACGCGCCTTGAGCTCGCTCTTCATCTTCTTGTACTCATCCTCCATCGCCTCGGTCACGCTGGCACGCGAATCCTCAAGCGCGGTCGCGAAGTCGGACGCATCGACCGAACTCACCGCGCCGCCATGCTTGCGGATCGCGGCGAGGCCGGCGCGGCGCACCACGTCTTCGAGATCGGCGCCGGTGTAGCGCTCGGTCTTGTCGGCGATCGTGCCCAGTTCCACATCGTCCGCCAGCGGCATCTTGGCCGTGTGGATCTTGAGAATGTGCTCGCGCCCGGCCGTATCGGGCGTGCCGACATAGATCAGCTCGTCGAGCCGGCCCGGCCGCAGCAGCGCGGGATCGACCAGCTGCGGGCGGTTGGTCGCGCCGACCAGCACCACCGATTGCAGTTCCTCCATCCCGTCCATTTCCGCCAGGATGGTGTTGACCACCCGCGAGGTGACTTGCGGCTCGCCGAAGCTGTCGCCGCCGCCGCGTGCCGGAACGAGACTGTCGATCTCGTCGATGAACACCACGCAGGGCGCGACCTGGCGGGCGCGGGCGAACAGACGGCTGATCTGCTGCTCGCTCTCGCCATACCATTTCGAGAGCAGGTCGGACGACTTGATCGAGATGAAATTCGCCTCGGACTCCTTGGCGACCGCCTTGGCGAGCAGCGTCTTGCCGGTGCCCGGAGGGCCGTACAGCAAAAAGCCCTTGGCGGGACGGATGCCAAGCCGGTGGAAAGCCTCGGGGCTCTTGAGCGGAAGCTCGATGCCCTCCTGCAGCCGCCGCTGCGCATCGCCCAGCCCGCCGATGTCGGACCAGCCGACGTCCGGCGCCTGAACCATCACTTCGCGCATCGCCGATGGCTGCACGCGCTTCAATGCCTCGACGAAGTCCTCGCGTGTGACCGACATGCTCTCGAGCACTTCGGGCGGGATCGTGCGTGCCTCCAGGTCGAGCTTGGGCATGATCCGGCGCACGGTCTCGATCGCCGCCTCTCGCGCCAGGGCCGCAAGATCGGCGCCGACGAAGCCGTGCGTGGTGCGCGCAAGTTCGCGCAAGTCCACGCCGTCCGCCAGCGGCATGCCGCGGGTGTGAATGCCGAGAATCTCCCGCCGTCCGGTCTCGTCCGGCACGCCGATGATGATCTCGCGGTCGAACCGGCCCGGCCGCCGCAGCGCTTCGTCGAGCGCATCTGGACGGTTGGTCGCAGCGATGACGACGACGTTGGCGCGGGCGGAAAGCCCGTCCATCAGCGTCAGCAATTGCGCGACCAAACGCTTCTCGGTCTCGCCGTGAACTTGCGAGCGCTTGGGCGCGATCGAATCGATCTCGTCGATGAAGATGATCGAAGGCGAGGCCTTCGCCGCGTTCTCGAACACGTCGCGCAGAGCCCGCTCGCTCTCGCCATAGCCGGAGCCGACGATCTCGGGCCCGTTGATGGTGAAGAACTGCGCGTCGCTCTCGTTGGCGACCGCCTGCGCCAGACGCGTCTTGCCGGTCCCTGGCGGGCCGTGCAGCAGCACGCCCTTGGGCGGATCGACGCCGAGGCGCGTGAACAGCTCAGGATAGCGCAGCGGAAGTTCGACCATCTCGCGCAGCTGGCGGATGGTATCGCCCATCCCGCCGACGTCGTCGTAATTGACCACGCCGCGCCCGGTGGGGACTTCCTCGAACTCCTCGCGCAGCTCGACTTCGGTGTCCTCGTCGATATGCACGATCCCGCGCGGCACGGTGGTCACGACCTTGAGGCGGATCTGCGTGAGCGCGTAGGCTGGCGCGTTGAACATCCGGCTCACCTGGGGAGGCATGTTCGCGACCTGTTGGCGCCCGGTCGTGGCGACCAGATCGCCCGAGACGAGCGGGCGACCAAAGAAGTTGCGCTTGAGCGCCAGTGCCGGGCCCTGAAGGTGAAGCTGGCGGTCGGCCGGCGCGAACACCACACGCTGCGCCGCGCGCGATTCGACTTTGCGCACCACGACATGATCGCCCGAGCCGACTTCGGCGTTCGAGCGCTGGAGCCCGTCGAGGCGGATAACCTCGATCGTATCGTCTTCCTCGTACGCCAGAACGGCGCGCGCCGCGGTGACGTTCTTGCCGGTGATTTCGAGCGCGTCGCCCTCGGTTGCGCCGAGCGAGCCGAGCGCCGCGCGCGACAATCGCGCGATGCCCTGTCCGCTCTCTTCCTGGCGCAGCGCCGCCACTTGCAGTTTGATCGTGCGATCCTGAACGCTGGTAGCCGCGTCGGCCATCTCATGGTCCTTGTGATTCTCATGCGCCGAGTGGCGCTTCGACGAGAAGCTAGGAATGCGGCCGGAAGATTACAAAGGGTGGAGGTTTCGCTCTGGCCTGCGGGTTCGATCACGCAGTGGCCAGCAGTCGCGCAGAGCGCCACGCGAGACACAAAGAAAAAGGCCCGACCGTTGCCGGTCGGGCCAAAAAGTTTTGGGAGAGGATGCCTGAAAGGCACGTTCTTTATGACTTCGACTCGGATATGTTGCAAGTGCGAAAAGATCATATTTGGATGATTTTTCCGCAACCGCGCCTTTGGTTGCGTGCAACTCAGATGCTTCGCCACGGTTTTCCGGGGTTTACCATAGCCCGGCCATGAAGCCAAAAGCGTGCGGTTTTCATTAATGCAATCCTCACCACGGTCAGTATTTTGCGGTGCGATACGGAATTTCGAAGTATAATTGCGCGATCGGTCAGATTGGCTTTTGGTCTATTAGGCAGCGTCGAGCGCTTCCAGCGCTCCGACCAACTGGTCGAAATGGTCTATTACGGGACCGTCGCTGAAGTCCTGTAGCGGAAAATCATTGTAGCCGAAGCTTACGGCCACGCATGGCAGGCGGGCCGCTGCGGCCGCCAGCGTGTCGAACGTGGTGTCGCCAACATA
>CAJCHR010000093.1 GCA_903970225.1 Actinobacteria bacterium 21-64-8
GCACGCTGCGCAGTGCGTGCGAGACGGTCCACGAATCCTCGCCCGATGCCGCGACTTTCACGGCTGCCGCCTCGTCGCGCGCGCCGTCGCCGCCGCGTGTGACCAGCGCGCCGAACCCGCCGACCACGATCGATGCGAGCGCGAACATGAGCCAGTAGGTCCGCCAGCCGATCGCCTCCGCCTGCGCGACATAGAAGAACATCGGGCCGGCCACGGCGCCGAGGCTGCCGATCGTGTAATAGACGCCGAGCGCGGTCGATCGCCGGTCGAAGCTGCTGCTGAGGACGTGCACGCCGGGCACCGTCCCGCAGAAGCAGAAGCCCAGGCCGAGCAGCGTCGTGCCGGCATAATAGGCACCCACGCCGTGCGCCGCGAACAGGATACCGAAGCCGGCGAGCAGCATCACCGCGCCGCACAGCAAGGTCAGGCTGACGCCGATGCGGCGGATGAGCAGCGCCGGCGCGAGGCTGACGATGCCGCAGGCCGTCCCGAGCAGGGTGAAGCCGAACCCACCCTGCGCCCAGTTCATCCCGAATTCCTTCACCATCGCGGGAAGGACCATGCCGAGCGAGTTGAACGTGCCCGCCATGAGCAGGAAGTAGAGCAGGCTCATCGCCATGAAGACCACGAGACGTCTGCGACCGCTCACCATGGCTGCTGCACTCCTGAACTGGGGGCGGGACCGGTCGAGCGACCGGCCGTTCGCGGGAAAACGTCTTGCCGCATCATGCGGCGTAACTCGCGCGGGCCATCGCTTCGAGATGCTCACCGATCGTCGGCGGCAGCGTGTCGGCGGCGGTCACCGCCGGCTCGGGCGCCCATGTTGGCGCGGGGAGCATCCGGTACTCGGGCTCGAGCTCGAAGAAGGTCGCCACCGAATGGCGCGCGCGGTTCCCGGAGTTGTTGCGCACGCGGTGCAGGTTGGCGCGGTAAACGCCCGAGGCGAAGCGCTCCATCATCAGCCCGAGGTTGATCACGAAGCTGCCGCGCAGCGGCGCCGCGAGGATCCAGTCACCGTCGGCATTGCGCACTTCGAGCCCGGGCATGTCGTCCTGGAGCAGGATAGTGATCGAGCCCCAGTCGGCATGCGCGCCCGCGCCGAGCAGGTTTTCGGCGCCGTTCGCGGGCTGCGGCGGATAATGCAGCAGCCGCACGCCGACTTGCGGCTCGGCTAGCCCCTCGTCGAACCAGTCCGCATCGAGCCCGGTCGACAGCGCGAGGCAGCCCATCAGGTGACGGCCGAGCCGCACCATCTCGGCCTGGTAGGCCTCCATCTGTTCGCGAAAGCCGGGGAGGTCCTGCGGCCACTGGTTGGGTCCCTGCATCGGCAGGCCCGCGCGAACCCATGGATGATCTTGCGCGAGTTCGCGCGCGATCATGAAGCTTTCCTTGTGATCGGGCGCGGAACCGGCGTCGAGCACCTGCCGGCCCGGTCCTTCCCAGCCGCGCCGATAGGGCGAGCGCTCGACCGACACGGCGCTCTTGGCGGCCGCGTCCTGCGCGAAGAACCGCCGCGTCCAGTGGATCTGCGCGTCCATCAGCGCTTGCGGCACGCCGTGGCCGGTGACGGTGAAGAACCCGGTTTCGCGGCACGCCTTGTGGATCTGCCAGGCGACCGCCGTCTGGGTCGCGGCATCGTCGAAGCTGCCGGCGAGGTCGATGACCGGGATGTGATCGGCGGCGCGGGGCGGCGTGTAGGGGATCATGCGGCGAGCGCTGCGCTGAGGCGGAACACGTTGCCCTCGGGATCGAGGAGCGCGGCCTGATGCTGGCCGAACGGCGTGTCGAGCGGCCCGCGCACCAGTTCCGCGCCCGCTGCCACGGCCTGCTCGATCGCGCCCGCGATCACTCCGATGGACCCGACGTCGAATGTCAGCACCGAGCGCGTGCCGACCGGCTCGACCTCGGGCAGGTTGAGCGCCGGGCGCACCGTGTCGCTCGCGAAACCGATCATGCATCCGCCGCCGCGTACCTCACGATAGCGCTCGTCCCGCGAACCGATGACTTCCTCGAGCCCGAGGCCCGCGACATAGAAGTCGGCCAGCGCCGCGACGTCGCGCGCCAGGAACGTCACGTAGGCGAGGCTCAGGCCGACCATGCCGCAACGACCGCCTGGGTGGTGGTGAGCAGCGAGGTGTGCTCGCTGAGCGCGTAGAGAGCGCCGAAATGCAGCGCGGGATCGAACGTCGCGCAGGCATCGGACACCACGAACGTGTGGAAATCGCGGTGGAAGGCGTCGCGCGTGGTCGAATCGACGCAGCAGTCGGTCGAGATGCCGGCGACCACCAGCGTGTCGATGCCCCGCGCGCGCAGCTGTTCTTCAAAGTCGGTGCCGTGGAAGCTGGAATAGGCCAGCTTCTCGATCTCGATGTCGCCCGGCTGGGGCGCGACGCGGTAATAGTCCTCGCCGCCGCTGCCGACGCGGCAGATGCCTTGACCGCCCGGTCTCCCGCGACGCGTCATCCAAGTCTTCATCGCGTTGGAATCGGTTTCCGGCCGAGTCATCACGCGCATGAACGCGACCGTCGCGCCGGCCTTGCGCGCGGCGGCGATCAGGTCCTCGATCCTGTCGACCGCGGCTTCGGCGGGGCTCATGTCGGTGCCGTAGCGGCCGATCAGGCCTTCGCTCGACGCGAAATCCACCTGGATGTCGACCACCACCAGCGCCGTGCGCTCCGGCACGATCATGTCGCTCAGGTCGGCGACGTGGGGCAGGTCCAGAACCACCTCAGGCATGGGAGGCCTCCGTGACGCGGCTCGGAAACCGCTCACGCAGCACCGGCAGCACCTTTTCGCCGAAGATCGGCAAGCCGGTCAGGTAATCGGGGAAGATCAGCATCAACCCGTCGAGCGAGGTGTTCGCGAAGATCGCGCTCAGGCGCTCGGTGATCGTCTCGGGCGAACCGACGATGTGCGACGACATGAAGCCCGAACGGCTTTTCTGCACGAACACGTTCTCCTTGCCCATCTCGTTGTCGAGGAACCCGTAAGCGCGCATCATGCCTTTCAGCGCGCCCTCGTCGAGACCCGCGCTGTAATGATCGGCGATCGCCTGGGCCTCCGCGTCGGTGTCGCCGAACACGATCGTCATCATCGAATAGGTGCGGATGTGGCCGCCTTCCTCGAGCGCGCCGGCCTTGGCCTCGCGGCTGGCCTTCTCAAGCGATTCCACGGTGTCCCCTGAGAGGAACAGCGCGTCCATCTCGCGCGCGGTGAACTGGACGCCCGCCTTCGACGTGCCCGCGCAGACCAGGAATGGGCGCTCGGCGGGCTTGGGATCGGACATGCAGTCGTCGAGCGTGAAGTACTTGCCGTGCATGGTCACCGAGTCCTCGGTCCATAGCGCCTTGATTGCCTGGATCCACTCGGTCGCCAGCGCATAGCGCTCGTCATGATCGACGCCCTCGGGCCACGCGCCCATCTGCGCGAACTCGCCCTTGTAGGCGCCGGTGACGAGGTTGAGCCCTGCCCGGCCGCCGCTGATCTGGTCGAGCGTCGCAATCATCTTGGCGCAGACCGCCGGGTTCTGCAGCAGCGTGTGGACCGTCGCCCAGACTTTGACCTTGCTGGTCGCCTGTGCGAGGCCGGCCATCATCATCGGCGAGTCCAGCGAGTAGCGCCACTGCTCGATCTCGCC